>JAYUEU010000362.1:0-9774 GCA_043739065.1 Synechococcales cyanobacterium
TAATGAAGCCGTTGAACTGGCAAAGCGTTACAGTGAAGAAGATGGGCATCGGTTTATCAATGCCGTATTGAAACGGACTTTTGATCAACTGGGCTTAAAGCGATCGAATCGAGCAGGGAAAGCCGTGAAGGAAGAAGGAGCAAAAGAGAATGACATTTAACTGGTTCGATCGAGCGGCCCAAGCAGAAGAGCCAGCGGTCTCATCTCCTGAAGAAAAAGCAGCTTCCTCAGCAACTCCATCCCCCGAAGAAGCGCTGACGTTTGCAAAAGCGGCCTATGAAAGGCTAAAGCAAAAGCAACAGGCCGCCGCAAAATTGTCTGATGAGCCTATTGCAGATGCGGGGGAGGTTGAACCTGTCGAGCTTGAATCTCCAATTACCGCGATCGAATCGGCCAGTGAATCAATTAGTGAACCTGTCGCTGATTCCGTAACTATAGACGAGGCTGAAGCCCCCGCGATTCGTCCCTTGTGGATGCAGGATCAAGCCGAAACTGAAGCACGACTGGAAGAATTCCGATCGAACGCGATCGTCGCTGAACCCGAGTCAGAACTCGCAAAGGTAAAGACTTCGGCAAAAACGGTTGAGTATGTTCTTCCACCAGATTTAGTTTTAGATGACGGATTCTCATGGTCGGCTGAAGTGTTAGCTAGCCAAGGTCGTCGAGTCGAAGATATTTCTCTTGAAGAAATTACTTGGCTCAAACGGTTGCGTCAGGGATTGGATAAAACTCGTCGAAATCTAGTCAACCAACTCAAAGCGATCGTAGGTCAAGGTCCGCTTAATCAAGATGCGGTCGAAGAAATCGAATCTCTACTGCTTCAAGCCGATGTTGGAGTTGCCGCAACCGACAAAATTATCGCAGGACTTCAAGCTAAACTCCGGCAAGAAGTATTGCCCCCAGACCAAGCGATCGCCTTCCTGAAGCAACTTCTGCGAGACATGTTAGATGCGCCCTACACAACAGGAGTCCATAAACGCAGCTTTTCTCCTGAAAAAGATAAGCTCAATATCTGGATGATGACAGGGGTGAATGGAGCCGGAAAAACGACAACGATCGGAAAAATAACCCACGTCGCCAGTAAATCTGGTTACAAATGCTTAATTGCTGCCGCCGACACTTTTCGGGCTGCGGCCGTTGAGCAAGTAAAAGTTTGGGGCGAGCGGAGTGGCGTAGACGTGATTTCAAACCCTGGTCAAAACACCGATCCGGCTGCTGTCGTCTTTGATGCCATTAGCGCCGCCCAATCGCGTGGAACTGAACTGCTGCTCATCGACACCGCCGGACGACTTCAGAACAAAAAAAATCTGATGGATGAGCTGGCCAAGGTTCGACGAATTATCGACAAGAAAGTGGGCGATGATGTCCGAATTGAGACCTTACTCGTTCTCGATTCAACTCTGGGACAAAATGGTTTACAACAGGCAAAAGTCTTTTCTGAAGCCGCACAAATTAGTGGCGTTGTTTTGACAAAACTTGATGGTACGGCAAAAGGTGGCATAGCCTTGGCTGTCGTTGAGCAGCTAGGTCTGCCCATTCGGTTTATCGGTGCTGGTGAAGGGATTGAAGATCTTCGTCCATTCTCTGGCTACGAATTTGTCGAGGCATTAATCAGTGGTTAGAGCGATCGCCTCTGGACGGCCTTAAACTATGGGTTTGAACTGAACTAATAAGTTTGTGACAGTTAGTAAGGCGATGCAAGAGATCCAAAGCATATTGTTAGGATAAAGAAGTCTATTTAATTTAGGATGTATTCGCGTTCCATGGCTCAACTTAATTTTAATCTTCCAACCGGGTCCATCCGGGTCGAACTCACTCCTGAAACGGCCAAAGATATTCAAAGCGCGCTCGATCGTTTAATGCAATCGTTAAAAATTGTCGCAACTCAAACCGCTCCAGCAACTCGCCCGACTCCGCAACGAGCATTTGAATATACTCACAACAACGGGATCTTTCTAGAAATTTTCTGCAATCCTAATCTTTATCCCAGTCCCTTCGCGGCCAAAGTTCTATTAACCATTCGTGATGCTCACCTTCGCCTAACCGTGGAAACAGAACTCAACCAAATGATCGAAGATGTCAATCAATTTCTAGACGCACAGAATTAACTTCTAGACTTACGTCTCATACATCTCGCATCTTTTATCGCTCACATGTAGTTATCCCGTGATTCTAATTGCGGCCTATCCATGAACACTGACACTCTATTACAACTGTTCCAGCAAGGATTCCGAGCTGCGATCGGCACCACGACAACCCTTGCCGACACCTTAAAAAATCCTCAATCCTTCCCTCAAACCTGGACTCGTCTAACCGAAAATCCTACTGAATTTGCTCAAGAACTCGTAGACAAGGGCGCGGTTACCGAACAAGAAGCCCGCCAAGTTGTCGATAGTCTTTGGTCCCAAAACAATTCGCCCTCCAGCATGACCATCACTACCACCGCAACCACCGTCACGCCTGATATCCAAGCTGAACTGAAGGACTTAATGCTTGAACTTACGGCCATCCGATCGGAAATTGCTCAACTTCGATCGGATAGCAATTCCTAAGTCAAGAAATCTGAGATTTTAGTACGAAACAGTCCGCTGCCAAATGCGTTCTAGGCTTTCGACAAATGCACGTTGCCGCATAATCTCACGGTGAAGATGTAATGTTCGCAAGCTAATCCCGATTAGAATAGCCCCCGGCAACCCCAAGTAAATCAGTTTGATCATCATGGTATTCGCTCCATCAAGAGCTTGAAGTGTGTGTGTGGGAGTCGATCGCTCCGAAATACCAGGCACAGGCTTAGTTGTCGAGATGGTCTGTGTTGGGACTGTCTGCGTTAGCGCCATCTGTGTCGGGGATGCCGTTAGCACGGGACAACTAACCGATTTTCCAGGTTCGATTTTCGGCAAAGAAGAAGGATTAAGAGGTTGGGCGATTGCTGGGACTATGCCAAATAAGAGCGCACAGACCACCCCAAATCGACCTAAAACGCCATTCATAAAATCCCTCCAAAATGTGTGAAGTGAAGGTAGGACTCCCTAGATACTTGCTTTTGCAAATACATCTATAACCACTCCTTGATAGTAAAAGATCCATCCCGAGTCTAGGCGTGGACTTAATAATTGTTCGCTATCGCAACAGAATTCAAACGATCGCAACTGTCGTCTTATCGGTATGCTGTAAGACTTCTTTAACCACTAGGATCTTCCGAATGTTGAATGCGCTCGAATCGAATTTTAGCAATGCCAGTGGCAGTACCAGCGACCTGCGCGCTCAGCTCGATTCCATCAACCGATCGTCCCATGATGCCGTTGCTATCCAAGTCCTAGCTCCACTGAGTACAAGCTATCTACCTTGGAGTACGTCAGCGCTGCGCCCGAGTGGTTTGGTCAAAATTTTGAATGAAATTGTGATCAATCGTCGCAATAATATTCTTGAATGTGGCGGCGGCATCAGCACGCTTTATATTGCACGCTTACTCAAACAACAAGGGCACGGCCATCTATATACTCTAGAAGACAATCTTGGTTGGATAGAAGTTCTGCAAAATCTATTAAAAGACCAAGGACTTGACCACTATGTAACCTTGATTGCAGCACCCCTTGTTCCCTGCAATTTAGCGCTAGATGATAATCAATGGTATGACTTAACCGCAGCAAAGGCCACTCTAAATGAACCTACAATAGATTTGCTAATTGTCGATGGACCACCTGCCTACGATGAAAAACGTCGTCGTTCTCGCTATCCCGCTCTTCCTGCATTAAAGAATGTTTTAGCTTCCGATTTTGCTATCGTTCTCGATGATATTAATCGATCGGGTGAAGCTGAAATTATTGAAAAATGGTCTGCTGAATTTGGTCTTGAGTTTGAACAATATTTCTATGATGGTGATGTTGCGATCGCTCGATCTCAAGGCGGCTACCACGTGGGCTAACTTGTTATTTAGACAATTTACTTAGACGGTGATGGGGGTCTGAGTCGCCCCCGTAATTCTTCTTTAATCCTCGCCAAAATAGATTCTTCATCCAGTGAATCTAAAATACGCGATACTACTGCTTTCGGTCCTGCATCGCCCCACGTTGCCCCATTTGCAAAATAGGCTTTTGCGACTTGACCAATGCCATAAGTCGAGACTCCGGCCACACCAGCTTGAGTAATGGCAACCGACAAATAAGGCGCTAAGGATAGTCCACCCGTCACAGGGGCACTCGCTCCCAATAAGCTTTTTAAGGTTCCAAGTCCCAGCGTCGCCAGAAGTTCACTGGCCGTAATGCCTCCCATAGCGATCGCAATATTTTTCAGCAAGCTCACTGCCCCCTTTTCCGTCATCGCAATGCCATAGAGTTTCGATAACGTCAAAATCACCGCGACATCAACGGCCGCACTACTAATCACATCCAGCACCGTGATCGGATTCAGAGCTACAGCTAATGACTTCGTTATCACACCATTCCAAATCATCCGATCGGCAGCGCGTACGCGTATTTTAAGTTTCCGCTGCACAATCCGCTCATTCACCTCATTGGCATAGAGCATCGAATTCAACGCAACTAAGGCTTTTCCCTCACGATCTAGAACTTCTAAAATCTTCAGCTTCACCGCATCAATCTGGGGCAGTCCTGGCACCATGACAATTTTCAAACGCCCATCACTTTGGCGTGTGGCCACCGGAACTAAGGGAGACGCGGAAGCCATGACGATCTCATCCGGTGAAAGCAATGTTTTAACCCGATCGTCCCGAATTTTTTCATAAATGCTCTGACGATCGGTGTCGGGATATTGATCAATTTTATTAAACACCAAAATCATCGGCTTACCGACCTCTCGCAGTGCCGACAGCGCCCGATGCTCGACCTGGGTCATATCGCCCGACACTACAAATAATAAAAGATCCGATCGGGCCGCAATCAACTGAGCCAACGCTGCCCGATCGTCACCTTCCACTTCATCAATTCCAGGCGTATCAATAAGCTGAACATGAGCGTCTGCATTCAGGGTGATAAGGCGATCCCAATCCGCCAACTGTTCGCTTTGGGTAACTCCATGAATCGCTCCAGTCTGAAAGGCATCCCGCCCTAGTAACGCATTTAACAATGAAGACTTTCCGCGACCTACCATCCCAAATGCTGCGATATGAATTACCGATTGATCCAACTTGTCGAGCATGGATGTCAACCCTGCGATCGAATGCTCCAACCCACTGCGCTCTAAGTCCGTTAAATCAACTCGCCGCACAAGATCTTGAAGTGCAATTTTTGCTTGTCGATAATTAAGTTCAGCCTGAATATCAGAGAACTCTACAAGGGCAGAATCCTCAGTAAAGAGCCGATCGCCCTCACCAAATTCTTGATTATCATTATTTGATGGCGGAGTTGGAGAAATCATGGGACTAGTATAACGAACCACGACAGTTCCAGGCTATGGCTGTCATAAACCATGGTCGTACAGGCTAGGCCCAAAAACTAGACTAAAGAATTCACCAAGGCCAAATTCACTTTGCCAAAATTAGTGCTGAGGGCAATATTAAGATGTTCCATCGCCATCACTAGCCATTGCACCGAGCCTTGAGTGTGGCATTCGTAATGATTAAACAAAATCGAAAGACGCTTCTCTAGGTAGGGCTTAACCTTGCGACAGATCAGAACTAGCTTGAGCAGTAAGCTAGTGGTTAGGATCGGGCCAAGATTGGAGAGTAAATCAACAAAAATAAAATGTTTAGGTTGAGTTGAACTTTGGACAATCAAAAAGTTCAAAAGCTGACTACAGGTCCGCAGCAGTAAAAATTCATTAAATTCCGACCCATCATTGTCAGGCAAAATGCCCCGCAGCGTCTGATGCAACTGATTATTAAATTGACAGCGGCCATACTCGGGTTCCACAGAGTCAATCAAGTATTCATACAAATCACCTTTAAATCCCTTAAAGGTTTGCTGCTGATATTGGCTATGAATCATAAAGCGTTCAGCCAAGTCTCGGTGGGTGCAACCGTTGCTTATCTTGCCTGTGAATTGCTTCAAAGCTTCGTTGAGATCTGCATCAGGTAATAGTGTCGGGTTAGCCACAGGATATAAGGCACGATCGCTCCGGTGGTGGGTAGTAGCCGATCGACGGACTTGATAGGTTACAAACTTGGAAAGGTCCACTTCATAGTCATGCTGCATTTTTTCTTGCAGCGATCGCACAGATTTTTGATCCTCTGGTGTGCTGCCATCGCTGACGAGACAGTGAGGATATAGATAAGGATAGCGACGAATTAAGGTCCGTAGAGGCTGCTGATTTTCCAGCGTTGTTGAATTTTGCTCTAAAACACAAGACAACCGTCGTAAGGATTGAAACTGATCGGTATCCCGAAACTGCTGTGTCAAATCGCGTAATCGTCGATTCGCCTTACTACGGCTAAAGTCGATGGGCGTGGTAGGCGTGGATTCCAGAAGGGAGATCAGCTGTGGCACCGCTGATTGACAGTGGGGACGCCCCTGCCAGCGGTTCGTAAGGATGTGGACGCAGCGGTTAAGAATGAATTGAAAGTCTTGAAATGCAGAATCTGATAGTACCAAACGATCGAGACTCAGCAGAATTTCACGATCATTATAACTGGATCCTTCAATCAACAATGCTCGAACGCGATCGAGGATTTCATCTGGATTTTCAGACTGAATTACGTTTAATAAATGATCGTAAATTCTCTGTTCTTCAGAACCAACTAGACGCGTGTAATGCGAAGTAGGTGGATGATTTATGTATGGCTTACCCTGACTATCCATGTGGCATCTCATAATTTCTGGTGAAAAATCCCCGACTCAATCCGATGCGTCATAACCATCCTACTGAAAATGTACTGAGTCCCCATCGATTTTCTCATACTTCATTCAATCTAAACGTGTCCGTGTAATTTCAGAGAGAAGCCCCCTTAAAAACTACTCCATCATGGGAGAAAAATCAAGAAACTCGTCTTCCCCATTATGAGTGAGGTGATTCAGCGCCTCATATTAGCTATTACGCTGGACTTTAGCAAATTATGCAAAATTGGAAGGTTGACTAGAACACTATTTTTCAGTGTGATTTTTACTACTTGAAAGTTTGCCTGAGTTCCGGAAAGAAACGGATTTTGTAAGATTATTCAGCCATTTCTAGGACTTCAATTTGCGCGATTCGGCGGAGATTTAGCACATCGCTCATTTTACGAATCTGGGTAAAGGTTCGCTCTAATTGAGTGTGATCACAGATGTCAAGACCAAGATCGATGACTGCTGTTTGATCAGGATAAGTCTTGACTTGAGCATTTCGGACGTTGATATTGTCGTCTGTAAGACGGGATAGTAAATCTTTCAACACACCAACTCGATCGATTACCTCAACTTGAACTTCTACTGGATAGGTTGTGGGTCGATTTCGATCGGCGATAGGATTCCAACTGACGGGGACAAGCCGTGCACATTCAACCTTATCGAGGTTTGGACAACCATGCCGATGGACGGTGATGCCATTGCCTCGGGTAACAACGCCTGTAATTGACTCTCCCGGTAGCGGATTACAGCATTTTGCCGTGTGATGTAGCATCCCTTCAATTCCCGCAATGGGAGACTTGGGTGAAGCCACGACGGGAGTGCTGCGGGGGTTAAACGTAATAGGATCGGGTTCTAGGATGACGGGCTGAGCCGATTTAACGGTATCCCGAATTCGGTTGATGGTATGGTTGACGGTCATTTCTCCGTAACCGATTGCCGCCAATAAATCGTCGACCGTATGATAATTGCTGCGTTCAGCGACGGTTTGCATGGGCGGAGACTTGAGCATGGCTTCAAAACCCGGTTTCCCCATCGCCTTTTCCAGCATTTCACGACCCCGAGCTAAATTCTCGTCTCGATGCGATCGTTTATACCATTGCCGAATTTTATTACGAGCACCAGGCGTGACGACAAAGTTAATCCAGTCGAGATTAGGATGAGAATTTTTCTGGGTAAGGATTTTAACAATGTCACCACTTTTTAAGACCGTATCCAGCGTCACCATACGACCATTTACATGAGCACCTGCACAATGGTTGCCGACTTCGCTATGAATCCGGTACGCAAAATCCACGGGAGTTGCCCCGATCGATAGCGGCACAACCTCACCTTGGGGTGTAAAGGCAAAAATTTCGTTATCAAACAAGTCATTCTTAATCGTATCGAGATATTCCTGCGCGTCTTTAAAATCCGTTTGCCAATCGACTAATTGACGAAGCCAAGTGAATTTCTCTTCGTTGCTAGAGGCTGGAACTGGGTTGGAGCCACCGGATTCTTTGTATATCCAATGCGCAGCAATGCCATAGTCGGCGATGTGGTGCATTTCTAAGGTACGAATCTGGACTTCTAACGGCTGACCACCTAATCCAATGACACCCGTATGAAGGGATTGATAGCGATTGGCTTTGGGTAGGCCAATGTAGTCTTTAAAACGCCCTGGAATAGGCCGGAACATGTCATGGACAACCGCTAACGATCGGTAACAGTCGTCTTTGGATTCAACGATAATCCGAATGGCGGAGATATCGTAAATTTGTTCATATTCTTTGTGTTGCTCGTACATCTTTTGATGGATGCCATAGAGATGCTTGGGCCGACCATTGATTTCGATCGCCTTAATGCCTAATTCTTCTAAACGAGGTTTTAGCAGTTCGGTCACTTCCGTAAGCTGAGATTCACGATCGCCTCGTCGTTCCGCCACCCGAGTTTTGATTTCGCTGTAAGACTCCGCTTCTAAGTATTTGAAGGCCAAATCTTCTAGTTCCCATTTCATGCTGCCGATGCCGAGACGATTCGCCAGTGGCGCAAAAATTTCGCGGGTTTCACGAGAAATACGTTTTTGTTTTTCAGGAGCGAGATGTTCTAGGGTTCGCATGTTGTGGAGCCGATCGGCTAGCTTCACGACAATTACCCGGATATCCTTGGCCATTGCCAAAAACATGCGCCGAAAATTTTCTGCCTGCTGCTCAGTTTTACTAGAGAATTCAAACTTGGACAATTTGGTGACTCCTTCCACTAACGTTCGGACTTCTGTCCCAAAGCGCTCTTCAATTTCATCAAGAGTCACGGGCGTGTCCTCCACCACGTCATGCAAGAATCCCGCCGCGATCACTGCACTACTTCCACCCAGATTTCTCAGAATCCCAGCAACAGCGACTGGATGAGCGATGTAGGGTTCTCCAGACGCACGGACTTGTCCTTCATGAAGGCTGTTAGCAAAGTCAAAGGCTCGACAGATGAGGCTGCTGGCTTTAGACGGATCTTCCTTAGCATCAACATAGGCTGAAGAACTATCAATCATGCAGTTTCCAAGCCAATCAGGTAGATCAAGCGTTGGAGTTGGGAGTGGGCGGATGGGGAGATTCATAAGTCATTTTCACGAGGTGAGATGGCGGATAGCAAAGCTCTGTCTCAAAATCACTTAGCTGGCTTAAAATAACTAATTAAACTCGAATTTGAGTTCACATACCATAAAGAAATTAAGCAAATATATCAAGATAATATTTTCTGTTGCAAGGAACCATGAAGGGCACGAATCCAATCGACTGCGATCCCAATGAAATTCTGACCTGTCTCCACCTCCATCAAAATGCTCTGAACTTAGTAGCTGAGACGGGTTTAGAGCTGAAAATGTTGCCCGAAAATCCGATCGGCTACTCCGATGGAGATCCCATAAGTCAGAGATGGATACTCCTTAAAACGATGCTTGGCGATCGGATTATTCCTTCACTAATGCAACTGCTTAATGCTTTTGAGGCCCACGAAGGTATTCAAA
>JAYUEU010000363.1:0-21920 GCA_043739065.1 Synechococcales cyanobacterium
TCAACGCATCGAAACTCAAAAGACTTATCTGACGTAAAAAAAACATACAAACCCGATCGCACAGCTAAAAAACCAATGCCTTCCATTTTACCGGACCGCACGCCTCATTCTCCATCGGAAGTCGAAGCGTCGTCCTCCATCAACCCATTGGGCAACCTCGCCAACAGCCGATCGATCGGCAACTTCCCATAATTTGACACCACCGACAACACCGCACCGCCCAACACCAATACCGAAAACGGAAACGATCGCGCCTTCACCCACTCCAACAACTCCACCGCCCCGAGCAGCAGCAAAAACGCCGCGATCGCAAATTGTAACTTCATAAAATAGTCCTTCCAGCTATCCTAAATTTCGATCAGAAAGACAAAATCTAGACTTGATTGAATAGTTTATTTGTACTATATTTTATGGGTTCCGCGAAGTGAACTGTCCCCCTTATCTCAGCCTCGTACCAGATCGTTACTCTAGTGATCAACTCAGATCCGTCTTAGTTCGGCTTTAGTGTAGCCGATCGCAACACGCTTGCCCGTTCTGTTGTTGCAAAATCTCTGGTACGATCCTGTTTTTTATTCCCTGCCTTTTATTTTTTGCCTACACCGCCATGACTCTCGTCGCCGATCGCATTCAAGAACTCTGCAAACTGCTCAACCGCATGAGCTATGAGTACTATGTGTTAGATCAGCCGACGATCGATGACAGCGTTTACGATCGGCTATACCGTGAACTGCAAGACCTCGAAGGCACAAATCCCGAATTTATCACCCACGACAGCCCAACCCAACGCATCGGCGCACAGCCCGCGAGTGCCTTCACTTCCGTCAAGCATACGATCGCACTTTATAGTCTCGAAAATGCCTTCAATAATGACGATCTCGATAAATGGCAAGAGCGGTGGCAGCGAGTCGAAGATGGGATTGCGGCGACTTATATTTGTGAGCTGAAAATTGACGGTAATGCAATGGCGCTAACCTATGAAAATGGCCTACTGGTGCGCGGGGCGACACGGGGCGACGGGACAACGGGAGAAGATATTACTTCAAATGTTCGTACCATTCGGACTATTCCATTGCGGTTAAATCTGGAAAATCCGCCCTCTTTGGTTGAAGTGCGTGGTGAAGCATTTTTACCGAATCACGTTTTCGATCGCCTGAATGCTCAACGGGAGGCAGCCGGGGAAGAGCGCTTTAAAAATCCACGTAATGCGGCAGCCGGAACATTGCGACAACTCGATTCTCGGAAAGTTTCCGATCGGCAGCTCGATTTTTTTGCTTACACTGTATATTTTCCGGGGAGCGATTTGCCCGAAATTCATTCACAAGTTCACTCGCAATCCACTGCTCTTGAATGGCTCCAGAAGGCTGGTTTTCGGGTGAATCCAAATCGGGAAAATTGCGCAGATTTACAAGCGGTTCAGCACTATTGTGAAAAATGGAATACCGATCGTCACGACTTGCCCTACATGACCGATGGCGTTGTGATTAAGGTCAATGAATTCAGCTTGCAGGAAAAACTAGGATTTACCCAAAAGTTTCCGCGCTGGGCGATCGCCTACAAATATCCTGCTGAAGAAGCACCCACAATCCTCGAATCCATCACCTTCCAAGTCGGACGCACGGGAGCGATTACCCCTGTGGCGGAACTGCGTCCGGTAGATCTGGCCGGGACAACCGTTTCGCGGGCCACGTTGCATAATGCCGATCGGTTGCTGGAACTCGATTTACACCTAGGCGACACGGTAATTGTCCGAAAAGCTGGGGAAATTATTCCTGAAGTCGTTACGGTTTTGTCAGAACTCCGGCAACCCGGTGCAATTCAATGTAAATTACCGACCGAATGCCCCGAATGTCAGTCCATTGTAGTCCGGCCCGAGGGTGAAGCCGTGACGCGCTGTGTGAATTCCTCTTGTCCTGCCATAGTGCGCGGATCTCTGACCCATTGGGTGAGTCGTGGGGCGTTGGATATTAATAGCGTTGGGGAGAAATTAATTGCTCAGCTTTTGGAGTCGGGGTTGGTGCATTCGACCGCTGATTTATATGACTTGACCGTCGAACAACTCATGCAACTCGATCGCACGGGCCAAAAATCTGCTGAAAAAGTAGTGGCAGCGATCGCAGCTTCGGTTGCACAACCTTGGTCTCGGGTATTGTATGGTCTCGGGATTCGGCTGGTAGGTTCGTCGAATGCGGTGACATTGAGTGAAGCATTTCCCACAGTTGAATTACTGGCCAACGCGCAACCCGAAGAGATTTCGGCCATATTTAGCATTGGCGATGAGATTGCCCGCAGTGTGGTGCAGTGGTTCCAAATTGAAAGCAACCAATTGCTCATCGATCGGCTGCGATCGTCAGGGCTACAACTGGTCGGAGAGGAGAAACCCCAGGAAATCGCTGTCACCGCCATCACAGGAAAAACCTTTGTGGTCACAGGAACCTTACCGACATTAAAACGTGACGAAGTAAAAGATATGATTCGCAAAGCCGGGGGGAAAGTGACCGATTCAGTCAGCAAAAAAACCGACTTTTTGGTCGTAGGCGAAGATGCGGGATCAAAGCTGGAGAAAGCTCGATCGTTGAATGTGGCAATTTTATCAGAAGCCGAATTTCTAGAGTTACTTTTTTAAATCCTATGAATTATTTGAATATGGCCAGGATTTATAAAACCCATATAAGATCAGGAAAAATCTTTCG
Organism: Synechococcales cyanobacterium; assembly: GCA_043739065.1. Taxonomy (GTDB): domain Bacteria; phylum Cyanobacteriota; class Cyanobacteriia; order Leptolyngbyales; family Leptolyngbyaceae; genus JAAFJU01. The sequence continues at coordinate 2,691 of JAYUEU010000363.1, forward strand.
TTGATCGGAGCTTTTCATGGGAACCGATGAGACCCGATCGCTCAAAAATTATCCCGCCCTCGCCACCCGAAAACGCAGCTCACACTCTCGTCTGTTGCGTTGGCTTCGTGAATCAGCCCTTTTCTTATCCTCGCCCGACAGTCGTCAACAGCTTCAAAAATCGCTCACGACAGGCCGATCGGGAGCTGGACTGGCTAGTGTCGGCAGCGTGTTGCTGTTGCTGTGGAATGCCAAATTAGTCTTCTCAACAGGCGCGGGCATTGGGACCATGATGTTGATGTATTTGCTTCAAGATGCACAGTGGCGACGGGAAAAACTCCCACAAGTTAGTGAGAAGGTTCAGGCGCAATTTGAGGGTCTCAATCGTCCTTTTTTGTGGAGTACGATCGGCGGCGGCAGTGCTGCATTTCTAAGCTATTTAGCCATTTCAGCTTGGACAGAGACCGATGCGCATTGGTTAGCGACAGGTATTTTGATTCAGGGATTGATGACCTTTGGAGTGCTAGGATTGTCGCTGCGCAGGGCTTGGAGCGAGACTCAAACGCTTGAGACCATAGAACTATCCCATTGGGTCGAAACACTGTCTCATCCGGATCCGATTCAACGCTTGTTGGCGGTACGACAATTGACTAAAACAGCAGAGTCCGCGCCATTGATTCAGCAGAAGGAAATCCTAGAATATTTTCAACTTATGGTGTCTCGTGAACCGGAAGAATTGGTCCGCGAAGCAGTTTGGCAGGCGCTAGAGACGTTGATGCCGACGTTGAACAATTTAGCTAATTTAAATCATTTGGCTGGCTTAAATGATTTGATTCAGACAGACGATCGGATTCCGGTTTCTTCTGAATTAACTCAAGCGAAAATTAAGGCTTGGGTTGAATACTAAAATTGATTCAAATAGCAAGTTCCGTCACATACGATCGCAGACTCAGAGAAACCGAGGAACGATCGAAAGAATGAGTTCTCCTAGATTTTCTATGAAGGCACTAGATATTAAATTAAAGTCGCTAACAAGTTTGTCTGGAGAAAAAGTTGTACTAGGATTTGTACTTGATCTCAACGACCTCTTGCATTTAACGAACCGATCCCACCTCTACGATCGTACTGGCGGGTTGATGCGGTATCATGTCGAATGGTATGCACGGGTTTTGTTTAATGACAAGGGTTTCGTATGGCAAGGCAACGTTGGCTTCTCGGTTTAATTATTTCGCTCACCGCCGCCGCTTTATTTTTATTACTTAATCCCATCCTAAAATCGGGCACCAGTCCATTTCGGTTGGGGCTAGACCTTCAGGGCGGCTCTCAGATTACACTTCAGGTCAAACCATCGGATACCATTAAGGATATATCCTCCCCTGAAGGGCAAAAGGCTGTTGGCGATGTCGAGCGCGTAATTGCCGATCGAGTCAACCGTCTGGGCGTTTCTGAACCCCTGGTGCAGCGCGTCGGAAACGATAAAATTTTGGTGCAGTTAGCTGGAATTAAAGATCCCTACGAAGCCGAGAGCCTTCTGGGTCGTGCCGCACAACTCGAATTTCGGGAACAAAAGGCTGGAACTGAAGACAAGTTTCAAGCCCTGTTTAATCAATATCGTCCCTTAATTAATCAAGAAGCCGCATTAAGAAAACAGATTAAAGAACTTAAAAAATCTGAAGATCGCGCAGCACTAGCGGCATTGTCTGTTGAGATTAAAAAGGTGAGTCAACAAAGCTTCACCGATCTATTTAACAAAACAGGCATTGATGGACGCAATCTTAAAGAAGCCTTTGCCCAACCCATAGGAAGTGCCGGAAATGATTGGCAAGTGGACATTCGATTTGATGCTGATGGTGGCTTGAAATTCGCAGATATGACCAAACGTTTGGCAGGCACCGGACGTAGCATTGGGGTGTTTTTAGATGACACCTTGATTAGTGCGCCTAATGTGGGGATTGAATTTGCTCAAAATGGTATTACAGGTGGCGGGGCATCCATTAGTCGGTTTACCTTAGATACTGCAAATGAACTCGCCATTCAATTCAAAAGCGGATCACTTCCGGTTCCGATCGAAATTGCAGAAAACCGCGTCGTTGGTGCCAGTCTCGGACAAGACAGTGTTCAACGTAGTGTTTACGCCGGACTCGGAGGAATCTTCCTAGTTCTCGTATTTATGGTGTTGTATTATCGCCTTCCAGGTGCGATCGCATCAGTTGCCTTAGGCATTTATACCGTGTTGAACTTAGCCGCCTTTATATTGTTGCCGGGATTTGTTTTAACATTGCCCGGAATTGCCGGATTCATTCTCAGTGTGGGAATGGCAGTAGATGCAAACGTATTGATTTTTGAACGAACTCGTGAAGAAATTCGCGATGGGAAAACATTGTATCAATCAGTAAAAGGTGGATTTACAAACGCATTCTCCAGCATTCTGGACAGCAACATTACTACCATCATTGCCTGTGCTGCATTGTATTGGTTGGGTACCGGACTCGTGCGAGGATTTGCCGTAACTCTGACGATGGGAGTCTTGATTAGTATGTTCACAGCCCTCACCTGTAGTCGCACATTGTTGTTTTATGTTTTGAGCATTCCAGCATTACGCAAACCTGAATTCTTTTGTCCCAATCCGCCCGCAATTACCACCAACCAATCGTCGGAGATTGTTTAAATGAGATTACAAGTCATTCAACAACGAAAGTTGTGGTGGGGTATTTCCCTAGCAATTCTTTTCGCGGGATTTGTCTCAATGCTCATCTCTTGGAAAACCATTGGCGCGCCCTTGCGTCCCAGTTTAGATTTTATCGGGGGAACTCGCCTAGAATTACCGATCGCTTGCCCCGACCCGAAAAATTGCAAAGCCGACGTGCTTAATCTAGAAGTGATTCGTAAGGTTTTAGACGAACAGGGCTTAGGAAGCAGCAGCGTTCAAATCGTCGAAGCCCAAGGGAATAAACCGCCCGCCGTCTCCATCCGTAGCAGCAGCCTAGACGCTGAACAACGGGGGAAACTCCAGAAAACACTGACGGAGAAAATCGGAGCCTTTGATATGGCCCAATCGAGTAGTGAAACCGTGGGACCGACCATGGGGAAACAGCTCTTCACCTCGGGACTCTTGGCCCTACTCGTTTCATTTGCGGGAATTGCACTTTACCTATCGTTCCGGTTTCAGTGGGACTACGCCGTATTTGCGATCGTGGCCTTGTTCCATGACGTATTAATTACCGTCGGAATCTTCTCAATTTTAGGATTAGTCTTCGGGATTGAAGTCGATAGTTTATTCATTGTGGCGCTGTTGACAATCGTTGGATTTTCTGTCAACGACACCGTTGTTATTTACGATCGGGTGCGCGAAGTCTTGGCCGCAGACCCAACACGCAGCATTAATGATGTCGTTGACGATGCCGTTAACCAGACTCTGGGACGCTCCATCAACACCACCATGACCACCCTGTTGACCCTGACCTCTATTTTCATCTTTGGTGGAGAAACCCTCAAGTTCTTTGCACTGGCCTTAATCATTGGCTTTGCAATGGGCGCATACTCCAGTATCTTTATCGCGAGTACGCTTTTGGCGTGGTGGCGAAACCGATCGGCTTCGTCTGTCGTTCCTGTTGTTGTAGGAGAATAAAGTTACATGCCCCTTTTTCCCTTCCAGTCCCCAAATCGTCGTAAATCTTTTAGTCCTTATTCGTCAAAGGCCCGATCGCGCAAAAAAAATATTCCGCTAACGTTTCTCATTCCATCAGTGTCATTGGCTGTTGTTATTGGGTCGGAGATTTTGTTGAGATTGATGGTCGGCGCATCGGGGAAAGCGGGAGAACTGGCGGGCTATTTTGGTGAACCTGCATCCGTGAGTGACTATCGCCTTCAGGTGAACACAAGTGCAGGCAACCCCGTTAGCGGTACTGCTTGGGGTGAGCTCAAAGTCCGGCCCAGTCCGACTATGGGCTACGAACTTATACCAAATCAGAAGACCAATACCGTCGAGATTAATGCCCAAGGATTTCGAGCAAATCAGAGCATTCCCTTAGCTAAACCCAGTAATGAAGTCCGGGTTCTAATCGTCGGTAGTTCCGCAGCCTTTGGCACCCTAACGCCGGATAACGGAGCCACAATCGCGTCTCTACTTGAAACCCAGCTCAACCAACAAGTTAAAGATCAACAGGCCAACGCCAAAAAATTCCGTCCTGACGTTCTTCCTTACTTCGCCGACGAAATGGAAAAAGCCCTGCGACTGCCTCCAAAAATACGCGAAGGGCAATATCGGGTAATCAATGCAGCGGTACCAGGTTATTTGGCTAGCAATGTTCAAAGTCAGCTTTCCAGCCTAGACTATCAGCCGGATATTGTAGTGCTGATTGATGGATACAGTGATTTGTTGGCTCCAAGCGATCGTCCGGTGGCGACCTTATCGTCTGTTGATAATCTATTAAGCGATGCCAGTGGTCATTTTCTCAGCAGTCTCGGCAACAATCTTAATGGTTTTCTAAACCATCTTTACTTGATTAAAGCTTGGAACGCTTGGATCATCAAACCGAATCCAAGGAGTGAACTGTTAGCGGATACCTCTAATACCACGGGAAGCTTAACGGATCGTCTCAGCACGGATCCGGATGAACTTCAAAAACGGATCGATCGGCGCACTCGTGCTTTAGTGGGCATTGAAAAACTCACGTCCCTTCGCAAAATCCCTTTTGTTGTCGGCATTCAACCTGAAGTCAGTCAACTCAAATCACCTTCTAGCGACGACACCAAAATTCTAAAAGATCTCGACAACGGCTATCCCAAGCTCATTCAAGATCAATACGCCAAACTGATTCAGTCCCAAAAGACAGTCAAAGGCATTACGTCGTTGTCCTTTCAAGATGCGATCGATAAAGCGTCAAGCACTAAAGGCGATAGTCATCTCTTCTACGATGCCATTCACCCTAGAATTCCCCTAATCAAAACGATCGCCACTACTATCCAAACCACGATCGGCCCCCAGCTCCAAGTTCAGCCCAAACCCTTTAATGCGGCAACCAGCGGTGGAACTCCATAATTGGGTTGGATAATGTAAGGATAAATCACTGAATGGGTGTGGATATGCTCAATGGGTGTGGATTCTAAGTCAGGGTTCTGGATGACCGTGTTACACATCACGGTAAGATGATTCTGAAGAACTTATAATAATTTTGCTTGCGACTGACCTATGAAGCGTATTCTGTCTCGCCTGATGGCGATCATTTTGGTAATCTTGATTGGCCTGACGGGTGCATCCAGCGCCGCAATGGCCGATAGTCTTTCCGGGGACTATCCTGTTGATACATTGGCTTTGGTGGAACTACTCCGGCAGACGGTTGATGTGGCTCCTGATGCTACCGATCGAATAGCTCTCCAAGATGAGTCTAAGAAAAAAATTAATGAGTTTGCATCACGCTACCGTCGGGGAAGCGTCATGAAGCTTAACTCCTATACCACCATGCGAACTGCTATCAATTCACTGGCGGGCCACTACACCAACTACCCAAACCGCCCCGTTCCTGAAAAGATGAAAAAACGGTTGATGGTGGAGTTTCGTCAAGTTGAAACAGCGCTGAAACGTGGGATGTAAGCTGAGTTTACTAAATCTGTTGATTAAAAATCTGCTGATTAAGCAAAGCTATTCATTAGAGCGATAGTAGTGATCAGTAAATATTCCCTTTTTTGAGAGCGATGAAATCTACAGGATTTTGTCGCTCTAGTTTTTAATAATATTTGCGATAATTTAGACTAGTAGAACCAATTCTTTAAATCTGCGACCAAGCGCAAAACTGAGCAAAACTATGGATCTCGTCAAACTCCAGGGTTTACTGGACAACGCATCCTTCGCGGTGCTTTTCATCACCATGATGGTTTATTGGGTCGGTGCGGCATTTCCAGCCATTCCCGTCCTTTCGACCCTCGGCACCACTGGAATGGCGATCGCAAACCTCACAACGGCTGCTCTGCTTGCTTCTCGGTGGATTGAAGCGGGCTATTTCCCGTTGAGTAATCTCTACGAATCCTTGTTTTTCTTGGTGTGGGGCATTACCACTATGCACCTTGTCGCTGAACAAATGAGCCAAAGTCGCTTGGTCGGAACTGTTACAGCGCCCGTTGCCACTTGTATTACAGCCTTCGCCGCGATCGTCCTCAGTGATGACATGCAAATGTCTGCGCCACTGGTTCCGGCGCTTAAATCAAATTGGCTAATGATGCACGTTAGCGTCATGATGTTTAGCTATTCGACCTTGATGGTGGGTTGCGTATTGGCCATTGCGTTCTTGATTGTGACCCGAGGTCAAGCCGTCGAACTCAAGGGCAGCTCGATTGGTGCAGGTACCTATCGGTTGAAAAAATCGGGACAACCTGTGCTGGAATTCAATCCTTCTGAACCACAACTCGCGCCATCTGGTGGTGTTGCCGTTTTAGAACAGACCTCAACGGCCACGATCGCCCTATCTCCTCAACGTCTTAGTCTTGCAGAAACTCTCGATAATATTAGTTATCGAATCATTGGGTTGGGCTTTCCATTATTGACGATCGGAATTATTTCCGGCGGCGTTTGGGCTAATGAAGCTTGGGGTTCCTACTGGAGCTGGGATCCAAAGGAAACTTGGGCTTTGATCACTTGGCTCGTCTTTGCCGCCTATCTTCATTCCCGTATTACCAAAGGCTGGCAGGGCCGTCGTCCAGCGATTTTGGCCTCCATTGGATTTGTGGTGGTGTGGATTTGCTACCTAGGCGTAAATCTTCTGGGTAAAGGACTTCACAGCTACGGTTGGTTCTTGTAAGTTCTTATAGATTGATCCATATTCTTTAACGGCCCACCTATGACTCACGATCGTCGCTTTACCCCGCTGAATGATGATGAGGTGCTTTATGTTCCTTCTGGCGGGATTTTGATGTCGAATCCGACCTTTAAAGTGGCGGAATTCTTGGATTCGCTGGCACAACTCGTCAGCGATCGTGAGGCGGAATGGTCTGAAGATCACGAAGGCTGGTTTGCCGATGGTGTGGACTGTCAGGTGATGCGATTGACGGGAGCAGGGTGGCAACACGGCAATGTGCGAATCCGGTTAGAGTTTATGCCATCCAAAGAGCCAGAAAGTTTACCCGAACGATCGACCAGCCGAGATCGGGTTCGGCTCCGGGCTAAGACCGTTAGTTCAGATACGGATGAGTATATCGACTTATAGAATCTATTTAAGGTCTTTTATGTTAGATCAACCTGCATCAGAAATTGAATTGTTACGCTCAGCATACGCTGCTTTCAACGCTCGAGACCTCAATGTCGCCCTCGCCCTTATGACAGCTGATGTGACTTGGCCGCGAGCGTTCAAAGGCAGTTTTGTCCATGGACATGAAGAAGTTCGTGCCTACTGGACGGAGCAATGGAGCGAGATCTATCCAAATGTAGAGCCAAGTGCTTTTCATCGAGAGGAGGACGGGCGGATTTTGGTTGATGTGCATCAAGTCGTGCGCGATCTGGCTGGAAGCGTAGTTGCTGATGAGCATGTTGGTCATCGTTTTACTATTGATCGTGGCTTGATTCAAGCCATGGAGGTCTGTTTACTTCCATCGTTCAGCTAGGTCGCCTAACACTGCGCACCGATCGCTGAACTTGAGCCCGTTATGCCGCTAAATTTATAGAACGTTTTAGCGATCGCCCTAAAAAGATCTCAATTAGGTTCTACCAATCCTGCGAAACCTGTGAAAATGCCCTGGACTCCTTTTCACGCACAAGTTCACCAAACCCTACGCGATCGATCGCTTCTGCTCTCTGGCGCAAAAATCCTGATTGCTGTATCTGGCGGTCAGGATTCGTTGTGTTTAGCTCAGTTACTGGTGGATCTTCAACCGTTGTGGGCATGGGATTTGTCCATTGTTCATTGCGATCATCGTTGGCGATCGGACTCGGCAGACAACGCGCATCATGTGCGATCGATGGCACAGACTTGGAAATTGCCCTATCACGAAGCCGTTGCACAAGTTGATGTGTCTACAGAAGCAAAAGCCCGAAATTGGCGCTACGAGAGCTTCATTACGATCGCAAATCTTGAAAATCACACTCACATTGCCCTTGGACACACAGCAACCGATCGCGCTGAAACGTTAATTTATAATCTTGCGCGGGGCAGTGGGGCGGAAGGACTACAAGCGCTGGGTTGGAGCCGACTTATTCACAGCGACTCCCATGTTCAAATCATTCGTCCCCTGCTTGCCGTGACCCGAACTCAAACGGGTGACTTTTGCCGCGATCGACAGCTTCCGATTTGGCATGACACGACAAACGATGACCTAACTTATTCCCGTAATCGGATCCGCCAGCAAATTATTCCCCTACTTCAAGATGCGTTGAATCCCCAAGCCCATCGGCACCTCGCCCAAACTGCCGAACTCCTGAGCGCCGACGTATTATTTCTTCAAGAACACGCTCAAATTTTATACAGCCAAGTTGTAGAGAATTCTGGCTTGGGTCATGATTACAAACTCAATCGACACAAGCTTGCCACCGCGCCCTTAGCACTTCAACGAAGAGTGTTACGCCTATTTTGTAAATCCGTATTAAAGTTCAACCCAACCTTTGAGCAGATTGAAGATCTAGTCAAGCTTCTATCATCACCCCAGCGATCGCAGAGTTCCACATTTAAAGGCGGCGCGATCATTGTAGTGATGGGAGACTATTTGACTTGGAGTCAAGGTGTAGACTAAGCCGTAAGCAAGTTACTCTTGAACCAAGCTGGAAAACGCTTCGTGCACTTGGGCCAACGCTTGACGCTGATCATTACCGGACTGACTGAATTCAGACAAGCTACTACTAATAAATTCAACACGTCCCTTGAGATCCGTGAGGTTATCCTGGAAGGGCTGAAGCATTTCGTCATACAGCGCAAGTTTTGCCTGACTGTTGGCCAGCAGAACCCTCTTATCTTTCAAGGCTTCGTCCTCAGCTAGAAGTGCTTGGTGCTGAGGCATTAAGTCTTGCTCCTGTTGGGTCACCATGCCTTGGGTCTGCTCAATGGAACTGTAAATTTGCGCAATCTGCGTCTCAATTTGGACCAACTCGTCTGATCGTTGCTGACGGAAACTATCAATTTGAGCGAAGACTGGACCTAAGTTGAGTCCATTTTCAGACGCATGGGGATCAGGTTTACCTTGACGACGAGCCAGAACAGTTTGGTGCTGACGTAGGACGCTTTCCTTTTCCCGTACGCTGCGACGTTGACCGACTAAGGTCTCATTCAAGAATTGGTAGGCATCGGATTCATCTGTGAGTTCATTTTCTAAATTAAGCCGATCGAAGTCATTAGCTTGAGACACCCGATTTTCGAGTTCATCGATTTCTTTTTGCTTCAGTTCAAGCTCTTCTTCTTGATCTGAGACAAAATCGGAAGACCGCTTAAAGTCACTGGAAATATCACTAATCAGACTTTGGAGAGTTTCGATATTCATAGCTTCTAGAGCCGCCACATCGACTTGTCCCGCAATATTCACATCATCAAGTCCTTCCGTCATGCGGTAAAGCTGCTGATGAATTTCTTCATGGTGCTGCAATTGTAATGTCAGCGCTTGGGCGTAGTCTTGCTTAGCTTGAACCAGGGACTGTTGAACCTGTAGCTCAGCTTTGGCTTTTTCTAGGCCATCTGAAGCATCGCGCCACTGTTGCCACTGAATCTGATGAGTTTTGGTGCTTTCATCGAGTTCAATTTGTTGGGCTTCAAGCCGCGATCGGTACTCGCCAACGCGGTCCCAATGAATCTGAAGCTGAGACTGCTGTTGACCAATCACCTCTTCAGCAAAGCCAGTCTGTTCTTGAACCGTGTCCATGGATGCGATCGCGTCCTCGACCCGTTTTAGCAATCCACTAATATGTTTAGCCTTTTCCGTATCTAGCACAGCCCCCTGCTGAATCTCCGATTTACGCTCCTCCAGCCGATTCATCTCGCCCCTAAGCTGATCCCACGCCCCTTCAAGCTCTTGCTTTTGACGATCGAATTCTTCTTTTTTCCCCTCTACTTCAGTGCGGACCTGTTCAAACTGCTCGCGCTGGGACTCCATTTGTTCCGCATCGCTCTCCATTTGCTCAAGCTGTTCTCGCCGCGCCTCCATCTCCATCTCACGACGATTCAGTTCTTGACTTTGATAGGTCAGAGACTGTTTCCACTGCTCAATTTCTTCTTCTTGAGTCTTAAATTTCTCTTGTAGCCGCGAGAAATTTTGCAGGATGCTCACTAAGGGCCGTCCGGCTTCCTGGATTCTTTGCACCTGACGACTATTAGTCAAATCAGCCAGCAATAGTGTTCCAGCCGCGTAACGACTCGCTTCGTCCGCTGGGATCATTTCTTCCCCCGTCACGGCAGTCCAGTTCTGCTCGGCTCGCTGACAAGCCAAGAGTTTTAACTCGGTCTTGCTGCCCCCCATCAGACCGCTTTTTTTTTGAATGACTTCTGCCAAATAAAGCACGCGCTTAGCCCTCTACCATATCTGATCGCAAATCTTAGCAATCTAAGTCCTAGTATGCCACTTCACCGCCTAAAATAGCGTTCAGGCTGGACAGCTAGAATTAAAAAGTTGCCCTATCATTTCATTTATATCCATCAAGACCTTGGATTCGCGTCATACCGACAATCCAAGACCGACAGATAACATCATTGATCAATTATGCCCAAGCTTCACTGCATTCATCAGTCCAATGTAAAATCTCTTTAAAGATATTTTCAAAGAGATTCTTGATGTTACTTTTTGGCTTCATGGGGATCGGGGTGATATGCAGGGAGAACTAAGTGAAATTGATATTCGCAGCATTCTCCAGTTAGTTGAACTGGGGCAGCGGACGGGACAACTTTTGGTGGAGACCTATGCTTGCTCAACGGATCGCACCGACGATCGGACTTGGTATGTCTTTTTTCTAAATGGTCAGGTGGTATACGGAGGTAATCCGGCAGCAGGTCTATCTCGATTACGGGGATTTCTGGCATCCTACGGCTTAGAAAAAGACTTTCAGCGGATCACCACCATGCCGGACTCGATAGCCAATGCGCCAGAATACGGTGCGCTGTGGCAGCTTTTAGAAAATCGTGTCATCACCACAACTCAGGCGAAAGAAATTCTTCAGGGGATGATTCAAGAAACTCTGTTTGACTTGCTCAATTTACGGCAGGGCTATTTTATTTTTGAGATGGGTGCGCCCTTGACCCCACAACTCGTGACGTTGCCCGTGATGCCGATCGTAGCTACGACACTTCAGCAAGTTCAAGAGTGGAAGCAATGGTATCCTCAGGTTCATTCGCCAGAGCAAATCCCGTTGATTGTTGATGCGGAGGCACTTCAAGGCGCACTTCCAACGGGCACGGTTAAAACCTTAATTAGTTTTGTAGATGGCCAAGCTTCTCTGCGTCAAATTGCCCGTGGCCTAAATCGAGACGTGTTGGCGGTGACTCGTGCTCTGTATCCCTGTATTCAACGAGGTTGGATCCAGTTTCTTGAGGACGATCGAACTCGAACCAGTCGCTGGAATTATTCCACCGTTAGCACTCCTCGTCCCATGCCTTGTGTGGCTTGCCTGGATGATGCAGCCACCGTACGTCATAGTGTGGAAAATATTTTAGACCGTCACGGCTATCGATCGGTGGTGCTGGATAACCCTGTGACGGCCTTGAGTCAGTTTTTTACTCACAAGCCGGACTTAATTCTGTGCGACATCACGATGCCTGAGCTAGATGGGTATGAAGTATGTGCCATGCTACGTCAGTCTAGTTATTTTAGGCAAACTCCCATTGTCATGCTCACTGGACTGGATGGCTTTATCGATCGGGTACGGGCGCAGATGGTCGGAGCGACGGACTATCTGGCGAAACCCTTTGGTGAAGAAGAACTTGTGACAATTGTCGAAAAATATGTTGGATTGGGACGCATTGAGAGTTCTAAGTCGTCTGAATCTACAGAAATACCTTTAGAAGAAGAACCCTGGCCTGAAATTTAGGCTCTATCCAGTAAGTGCGTTATCTAATACCACAGCTCTCCATATATACATATTTGTAACTAAATTTGAACTAAATATTTGTACCTAAATTTCTAACTAATCCAGATAAGGCTGAAATCTCCACTTTTCTATACGGGAAGTCTGTTTATTTTGACGATTGAGGGTACCTTATTACTACACCCCGGTTTTACGATCGGTCGATGGGTTGGGAGTGCGGTCGCCAAATTTAGGCAGAGGGTTATGAGTAGAGTTCTGGTGGTCGAAGACAGTGTGACTCAACGGGAGATGATTACAGACTTGCTCAAGGGAAGTGGCTTGAGCGTGTCCATCGCAACCGATGGAGTTGAGGCATTGGAGCACATTGAAGGACATCGTCCGGATCTTGTGGTCTTAGATATTGTGATGCCTCGGATGAATGGATATGAGGTCTGTCGTCGAATTAAGGCGGATCCTAAAACTCAAAATGTTCCGGTGGTGATGTGTTCTTCAAAAGGTGAAGAATTCGATCGTTATTGGGGCATGAAGCAGGGGGCCGATGCGTATATCGCCAAGCCATTCCAGCCGACTGAGCTAGTAGGAACCGTGAAGCAGTTACTACGAGGTTAGAGAGTAAAGTTATGGTAGGAATGCCGGATTTTTTAACAGGGCGTGGGCAAGACCAAGCCCCTGAGTTTCAGGAGTTGGAAAGCCCAGAAGGTGAGCTACATCTGCGCTTTTATGTGTCATCTGGAGAAGAGTTCGCCCTACCTGCAACCGGAATTAGGGAGGTTCTATCTCCCGTTCCCGATCGCATTACTCCCGTTCCTAATGTTTCGCCCCTACTCCTTGGAACCTTGAATGTTCGAGGTCGTGTCGTTTGGGTCGCAGATCTAGGACAGTTCCTCGGAGACTCAACTCCCTTGAACACCGATCGTCAAGAAATTTCCGTGATTGCTGTCGAAGATCAAGACATTTTATTGGGCTTGGCCGTCGATCGGATTGTGGGAATGGAATGGTTGGATATTGAGAAAATACAAGCCCCAACCTCCGTTCCTGATGGTGTCGCACCTTTTTTGCGCGGGGAGTGGGTTCTGGGAGAAGATCGGCGTTTTTTGCGCCTATTGGACCAAATTTCAATTCTTCGATCGGCTAGGTGGGCGGCTTAGCTTGGGCGGCTTAGGTAATGTGACGGGCACGTAATTTCAGGAATTAAGGGAATAAATGTTCACTTCTTGAAATATTCAGTATCCTGAAGTACTTGTGTCCATCCCTAAAATAAATGTTCTTTAATACGTTACACCCGATCATCTCCATCCCTTGACGATCGATTAATAATATTACGTTCATATCAACACCTTAAAACGTTAGAGCGAACTATTCACGCTTAGAAGCGTGATGCTTCACAAACGGCATTCAACATTGACAGGAGGAGGACCATGGCCCGCAGCACTGATTTTGCACAGGAATATCAACAGGCAGAAAAAGCCTACATGCAGGGACGCTACGATGAGGCAGCGGAAGTTGTCGATCGTCTAGTTGTAGATCATCCTCAAGATCCCAATGCACGGTTGTTGCGGGGACACATTTATTGTTATGGGCTTCAGCGCTACGACGTTGCCCAAGAGCAATACCAAGAAGTCCTAGGGTTAACCCAAGATCCAGAATATGTAGACTACGCTAATAGTGGACTGACCTATGCCCGTCAATTTGCCACAGACGTAGACCATAACGGCTTAAGTGGTGGCTCAGAATCGGGATCCTTGGATAGTGATGATTTCGGTACGGCTTGGCAGTCTGCTGATAGCGCCTCCGATTCGTTCGTTCTGGTCGATATGGATATGGAGGACGACAATTCTATTGGGTTTCCAATGGATACGCCAAATCTGTTCGATTCCTCGACCAATGGCACCGCTAAAACGGTCACCAGTCAAGCCGCTATGACTAGCATCATGGATGATCTGATTGAAGGTAATTCCGAAGAAATGGGTGCGTCTCCTTCGCCTATGAATGACCCGTTTGCGATGCCATCCAATGATCCTTTTGCGATGCCCTCTAATGTCTCGGACTCTACTCCTTCTAGAGGGGATGAAAGTCCTTTTACTGGGGATGATGGGTTCATGGACATGGCTTGGGATGACTCCGATGATGGGGATGTCTTTGGTAATTTTAATGATGCTTCTGCCTTAGGCTCTGATGTTATAGATTCTGGTTTTACCAATTCTGGTGCCACGAATTTCAACGATCGGGGCGATGAAACGTCGTCTCAGGGTCCAAATTCCAGCGCAAGTGAGCCTATTGCGCCCGCATTTCCCACCACAAATGCACCCTTCCAGGAGATAAACGATCGCTGGGAATCTGATCTGGACCCTGTCGAAGAAACCATGTTCATGTCTGGCAATGAATTTGGCTCAGAAGGTGGAACGCCTGACTTTATGTCGTCGCCTCCGTCAAATTATTCACAAAACGCGAGTAACAGGTTCACCCCCGCACCCGTTCAGGGGAATGGGATGGACTTCATTGATGATTTTGATGAATTTGATGATTTAGGCAATCTTGCTGACTTCGATATGTCTGAGGATTCCGCTGGATTTACAAGCCCATCGGTGGGTGGAGCCTTTGCGATGGCAGGCGGGGCAGCGGCGGTGGCCTATGGTCGAGATTCGATCGGGACGTCAGGGTTTAGTCTCACGTCAGATCGATCGGACGATTCTGGCTTTACCTCTAGTTCTATTCCTGATGATGATGACTTTGGTCTCTCGGATGGTGCGCATGAGTCGATGCCGACGTTTACGCAAATCGATAATCAGCACGTCGATAGTACTCCGACCATTGAGCAAGGATTTTTCGCACCCTTAGAAAATGCTTCGTTTGAAGGGAAACAGCTTGCGGTTGCGGTTGCGGCGGGAGTGACCTCTGCATTAGCGGTTGCATTGGTTAGCTTCATGACTGCTAATGCAGTTAATCTGGCGAATACGTCTCCAGCGGAAAAAGAAGTTCAAGAGAAAGTCGTCGGTCACCTGCGTAGCAACAGTCTTTGGATGGCCTTGGCTGGAATGGTAGGCGGTGGGGGCGCGGCCTATGCGATTGGCCAGCTTACGACCCGTCATATGAAGCGATCGACCAATGACCTAAAAAAACAATTTGATGCGGTATGTGGCGGTAACTTGGGTGTACGATCGACGGTCCATGCTGAAGACGAACTCGGTGAACTATCAGCCGGCTTTAACCAAATGGCCCGAGTCATTCTAGCCACAACGAGTGAAGCTCAACGTAAAGCTGAGGAACAAGAACAAGCCAAAGAAGACTTACAGCGCCAAGTGATTCGGTTACTGGACGATGTGGAAGGAGCCGCTCGAGGTGACTTGACAGTGCAAGCTGAGGTGACACCGATGTCCTCGGTGCCGTGGCAGATTCCTTCAACTTAACCATTCAAAACCTTCGAGAAATTGTCCAACAGGTGAAACTTGCCACTCGTCAGGTGAGTAAAGGATCGACTGAGAACGAAATGTTTGCTCGCGGCCTTTCGTCTGATGCGTTGCGGCAAGCCGAAGAATTGGCCGTGACGTTGAATTCGGTTCAGATGATGACTGAATCTATTCACCGGGTGGCCGACAGCGCTCGCGAGGCTGAAGAAGTAGCTAAACAGGCGACAGCGACAGCTCAGAAGGGAGGAGAAGCGGTTGAACGCACGGTGGCGGGGATTCTTGAAATTCGCGAAACCGTGGCAGAAACTACCCGTAAGGTAAAGCGTTTGGCTGAATCTTCTCAGGAAATTTCTAAGATTGTGGCCTTGATTTCTCAGATCGCGTCTCGGACCAACTTGTTGGCCTTGAACGCCAGTATCGAAGCGGCCCGTGCGGGTGAAGCCGGACGTGGATTCGCTATTGTGGCGGATGAAGTTCGACAGTTGGCCGATCGGGCGGCTAAAGCATCCAAGGAAATTGAACAAATTGTCTTGCAGATTCAAAGTGAAACTGGATCTGTGATGACCGCCATGGAAGAAGGGACGCAGCAGGTGATTGAGGGAACTCGATTGGCCGAACAAGCCAAACGAAGTCTTGATGACATCATTCAGGTGTCCAATCGGATTAACACTCTGGTACAATCCATCACCTCAGATACGGTTGAGCAAACCGAAACCTCTCGTGCGGTGGCTCAGGTCATGCAGTCCGTTGAGTTGACGGCTCAAGAGACCTCTCAAGAGGCTCAGCGCGTGTCGGCATCCCTTCAGAACTTGGTGGGAGTTGCCCGTGACTTGCTGACCTCCGTGGAGCGTTTCCGTGTAGATGCGGTCGATCGGAATTAGAACTATTGCACTTCATCTATGATGGATTTAATCCGTCCGATCGTCATAGAGTTGTGAGATTTTTTTCCATTCCGAAAGGTTTGCGATACATTGGCGATAGATTTGCGATAGAGAGGGAGTAGATTCACAGCAAAAGCGAATTAATGCTTTTCGCTAGAGTTTATTTTTCGTTAAATTCCTTGGGTTTGTTTTGATTTTTGACCAAATCCTTTTAAGCATGATTAACAGACAGGGATAAACCTATGCAGCCGGAACAACAACAGCGAATCATGGGCTACTTTATTGAGGAGGCAAAGGACCACCTCAATACAATTGAACAGGGATTGTTGAATCTGCAAGGCACCCTCGACGATTCTGAGATGGCTAACGAACTCTTTCGGGCCGCCCATTCAGTCAAAGGTGGGGCAGCAATGTTGGGGCTTGGAGGCATTCAGCAGACTTCTCATAAATTAGAAGATTATTTTAAAATTCTGAAAGAGACTCCAAGTATTCGGGTCGATCAAAAGTTAGAAACTCTTCTTCTTCAGGTTTTTGATACGCTTAATGGTCTTTTAGAACAACTTCAGACTCCATTCGGTTTGACGGAAGAGGTTAATCAATCTGCTTTGCGTGATGCAAATCCCGTATTTATTCAAGTAGATCAGCATTTACAAGCGATGATGGCATCGGCTAATCCCACATTGGCAGGCCGATCGATGTCGCTGTCATCTCGGGCATTAGTATTCCAAGAGCAAGTCCCGGCCAAATTGCGAGAAATGCTCGATCTCTTCAAGCAGATCGATACCAATCCATCCCTACGATCGAATCTTCAGCGGGTTTGTGCGGATTTGAGAGGATTTGGCGAGACATTTGCCTTAACCAATTGGATTTCACTTTTAGAGTTAACCGAACGGGCCGTTTTGAATCCTGAGAATTCTGGTCGAGTTTTAGCGGGAATCACGCTGAAGGATTTGAAACAGGCACAAGCACAGATTTTATCGGATCAAGATAGTGCGATCGCGGCAAGTGATGCATTAGTCGCATTAGCTCCGCTTTCGGCAGAACCACTTGTGAGCGATAGTGATGATGATTTCTCAAGTCTCTTCGATGGTGATGATTTAGAGTCCGATCTTGGCTTTGACTCGGATACATCAGATTTACTAGATCTGGGTTCCCGTGAATCTGATGACTTTGATTTGTTTGCAGATACAGATCTTTCGACTGCATCCAGTATTGATGGTTTTGAGCCAGATGGTTTGCAATTAGACGGTTTAGAACTAGATGATTTGGGCTTAGGCGATTTCGGTCTAGCTACAGGTGATTTCGATGCAAGTCTAGATACCTTAGATAATCTGGGCGGAATAGACGATTTAGAGATCTTGGATGATTTCCAGGGGCTGGGGGATCTCGATGAACTGAATTTTGGGGATTTGCAGGGCGATGATTTAGGATTAGGAATTTTAGAGGCTGAGCAAGATAAATTAGAAACTTCCTCTCAAGGGGTTTCTGCTACTGACACATCCTTTAGAGATCTAATGATGTTTGGCGATTCTGGACCTGAAATGGGGCTAGCTGAACTCAATAGCTTGGCTGATTTATTTGAAGGTGAGGTTCCGGATCTATCTTCGACTTGGCAAGTTGAAGAGGAGATTAATAATTCAGTCGAATTATCTTTGGATGATTTGGGATTACAGGCCGATTCTCGTCCCGATCGGACCTTGAGTTCAGATTCAATGTCTGACGATGCGCTAGATGATTTATTTGGTAGTGCCTTGCTAGATGATGCACCTACGCCGTTGGATTTTGATTTTGATTTATCAGATGATGATTCTTTGCTTGGAGACTCGTTAAATCTAGAGGGTTTAGGTTTAGATTTAGATGATTTAAGTTTGGATACTCCAGAAGATTTGGATCAAGAGACCTCGTCGTCATTTAGTGACTTGGGTGAGTTGTTTGGGGAATTAGATGAGGCAGATCTACAATTTGATCCGTCTTTGAATGCTAGACCTGAGCCTGTACAAGAATTAGAACTTGAAGGCTTTAAGTTCGATGACGATAATGATGATAGTTTTAGCGGTCTGTTTATAGATGGAGACTCCGCTCTTACTTCCTCGGCATCCACCGTCAGTGATTTAGGTGAAATGGATTCGTTATTTAGCGATGTCCCTTACGATTTAGATATCCCTGTTGCTTCTGTCTCAGACACGATGAGTTTGAACAGCGATGACTTCAGCAGTTTAGAAGATAGTCCGGCGTTACTAGATCTGACTGATCAGGATGCGGAGAGTAATATTTTCTTCGGAATGGACGAACCGATTTTATTGGATTCTCTGGAGAACGAAACAGAAATGCAGTTTGATCCAAATCTGAATTTTGGATCTATCGATAATGATTGGATATTATCAGCAACTGATTTAGATTTAGGTTCTGATTTAGGTTTAGGTTCTGATTTAGATTTAGATTTGAGTTCTGACTTGGATTTAAGCTCTGATTTAGGTTTAGATTCTGATTTAGGTTTAGATTTAGGTTTAGATTTAGGTTCTGACTTGGATTTAGGTTCTGATTTAGATTTAGGTTCTGATTTAGATTTGAGTTCTGACTTGGATTTAAGCTCTGATTTAGGTTTAGGTTCTGAACTTAGCGATTCATTGGATAATGATTTTGATTTTGGAGAGAGCTTAGGCTTAGACAATTCTTCCTCTGATGCATTAGCCTTTGATGATTTGTTGGATGAAAATATCTCCTTGGACGCGTTCGGTTTAGATATAGCTGAAACTTCTGAACTAGATTTATCCACATCTGAAAATGATGTTTGGGACGATGTAGAACCCTTGTCTAATGATACTGACGGCTTGAATGATCTATTGGGAATAGCCACGATCGGGATTACTGGTGTCGGTGCAATGGGTGTTGTAAATGCAATGCAACCCCCCACTTCAACGGATTCAGGCGTTGTATTAGATACTGTGAGTTCTGATGATGTTTGGGAAGATGATCTCTG
>JAYUEU010000364.1:0-5073 GCA_043739065.1 Synechococcales cyanobacterium
AAATTCCAGCCCGACTCGCGCCCAAGACGATCGCATCACAGTTGTTGTCGTCAGCATAGTTCAAGATCGCTGTGGGAATAGAATGAGCGTAGAGAGGCACTTTCCTAATCACACCCGGTAAGGATGTACGGAGCAACGCCGCCGCCTGATTGAGTGTAGTGAGATTTGGATGCTGTTCTGCCGGGTTGAAAACTTGACAGAGACTGATGAGTGGTCGATCGCTCAATGTAGTCAGGGCGGGGAGGAGTGATAGTGCGCGTTGAGCATTCGGACCGCCTGCAAGGGGCACTAACCATCGATCGAACTTAGTCCGGCCATTACATTTAACCAGGACCGATTCACAAGCAGCTTTTTGAATCACGGCATCAACCACCGGACTAAAAATCCAGTCGGGGGTCACTCGGGTACTGCCTTTCCAGCCCATTAATGCTAGATCGATTCGCTCCGAGGCGATCGTCTCCAGCACAGTGGCGGCAAGATTGTGGGCGACCCGAATTTGGGTGTGAATGGGAATTTGCCATGCCAATCCCAAACTCTTTGCCTTCTGAAGCAGTCGCTCACCGATCGTAGTTTTAATGCGGACTTCGACAAGAGATTTGTGGGCGGGCACGACGATGACGTGCAATACCTCAATTTCATAATCACGACTACGGGCGATCGCCACCGCCATTTCGAGGAGTAATTGGGCCGTGTTGGGATTACTCAACAAGACAAGCAATCTGCCTCTGCCAATTTCTGGGGCGCGAGTTTGATAGATAATGTGCGAACCGGGGGCGATCGGGCCAAGCAGATCCGCACGATCGTTGAGATAGGCCGCTTCGACCCGAATGATATCGCTGCGCGTGATAATCCCAACTAATTTACGTCGATCGACAATGGGTAGACTGCTGAGACTATAGCGATCGAGCAAATGGAGAATATGAGCGAGGCTATCATCGGGAGTTGCGGTAATCGGCGCGGGAGTCATTAGATCTGAAACTATAGCCAGATCCCCACCACGCTGCACCCGATTTAAGATATCCCGATCGGACAATATCCCCACTAAACTGGCCTTTGCCATCACGGGAAATGTATGGTGAGAAGACTCAGAGAAGAGCTTTAAAGCCTCCGCTACCGTCATATTACTGGGGATGGTTTCAACTTGCCGCTGCATCACCTGAGTAGCTGTTAACTCCGTCCAGAGTGGCGTTGATGAAAGTCCGCTCTCTAGATGAATGCCATTAGCAGCCAGCAACAAATCATACAGCGATCCAGTTTGGAGTCTATCCGCAACCAAATTTGCCGTAACAACGCCGATCATTAATGGTAAGACCAAATTAAAATCAGAAGTCATTTCAAATACAAGGATCACTGCCGTAATCGGGACCCGCGAAACAGCACAAAAGAACGCGGCCATTCCCACATATGCGTAAGTAATCGGCGAGGCAGTTAATAACAGATAGTGGGCTGAATTTCCCACCAGATAGCCCAATGCGGCTCCTAGTGTCATCGAGGGAATCAGTAGACCCCCAGGTGCACCAGAACCTGCTACAAAAATAATCAAGCCAAACTTGATCGCGAATACCATCGCCACCATTTCCCAGTCGGCCTCCCCACTCAACAGCAGATCTCTCACTCCCGCATTATCTCGAAAGACCAATGGGAGCAAAGCCAAAGCCAACCCCGACACCAGCCCCGCTAATCCGACGCGCCAGGGCAAAGCCACAGGTAAAAACCGTCGATACGACTCCAGACTCAGCAATACGCCGCGATTAAATAAGACTCCCAAACTCCCTGCCAGAAGCCCCAAGAGTAAGTACCAAGGGATCTCTGATACCGAAAAGCTATTGTGGATATTGCTACTTATATGTGATTCAAAATTGAGATTCCAGCTTCGAGATCCCCCAATTCGAGCGACGGCTGAAGCTACAAAAGAGGCTAGGATTGCCGTGCCTAAGGTAATGCCTGATAGATCTTGGAGCAATTCTTCGACAACAAATAAGACACCTGCGATCGGTGCATTAAAGGCCGCCGCAATTCCAGCTCCAGCTCCAGCGGCAATCAGTTGACGGCGATGTTCGGGGGAGGTTGGGAACCAATAGCTGAGTTGATTGGCTAAGGCCGCACCGATTTGTACAGTGGGACCTTCCCGTCCTAAGGGCATTCCGGCGGCAAGGACCAGTGTGGCACTGAGCCATTTCACCACCGCCAATCGCAGCGTCAATGGCATGGGTACTCTTGCCAATACTGCTTTCACCTCCGACATCCCACTGCCGCTCGCCCCAGGTGCTACGTATCCAGCCAGCCAGCCAGCTACTAGTCCTGCCGCTAATCCGACCGATGGTAGTAATAAATAGGCGGGAACGATGCTAGTGACGTGCTGTCGCCAGCCGCCTAACCAACCCACACTCTCGCCTAGCGCGATCGCTGCTAATCCAGAGACTAAACCAATTACACAAGCTTCGATCGCCGCTAGTCGCTTGGGACGCAAGAATATTTGGGCGAGCTGATTATGAAGTATTCTTCCGGTGCGCGTTATCATCGTTCAGGTAGGGTAGTCGATAGGACGATCGTAAAAATAAGCTCTGCTACTGTGTCATCGATAAGAGTGTCAGCCATAAAAGCGACATTGGTGACTTTTGAGCAAGCTTGGCGATCTCTGCGATCGACATTTTGGGCGAACCTGTCTGAGGGAAAAATATTACCCTATTGCTCTTACTTTACTACTCCTCAGTGTATATTCATCCCTTTTGAGAGATTGTAGATTTCTAGAGACCGATCGTAAATTATAAAGATTAACGGAGATGCATGGTCTAAAATTTAGTCTTTAAAAAATAAACTGTTTTGGGGGACAGTACCTAAATCCCTGTTTTTAAAATAGCCTTCTGACTTTGTTAGTAGAGTCTTTACATAGAGTTTTTATGAATACACAACTATCAATCCTATTTGATAAAATGCAGGCGATGCTAAACGGGTTGATTACTTTATTACCAAATTTAGTATTATCTTTGGTTATCTTTGCAATCTTTTTGTATGCCGGAAAAACAATCAAAAAAATCGTTAAAAATCTAACTCGTAATCGTCGCGAAGCCCGCAGTTTGGGTATGGTATTGGGAAGACTAGCGCAAGGGCTAACAATATTAATCGGTTTATTTATTGCTTTATCGATCGTCATCCCCTCCTTTAAAGCTAGCGATCTAATTCAACTCTTGGGAATTAGTAGTGTTGCAATTGGTTTTGCATTTAGGGATATTTTACAGAATTTTTTAGCAGGCATTTTAATTTTATTAACCGAACCTTTTCAAATCGACGATCAAATTGTATTTAAAAATTTTGAAGGAACCGTTGAAAATATTCAAACGCGAGCGACCACAATTCGCACCTATGACGGTCGGCGGATCGTCATTCCAAATTCCGAATTATTTATCAATTCAGTAACGGTGAATACCGCCTTCGAGCATCGCCGTCTTCAGTATGATATTGGTATCGGCTATAGCGATGATATTGATAGCACTAAAGAGCTAATTGTGGCGACAATGCGGGAAACACCGGGAGTATTGACTGAACCTGCCCCCGATGCGATCGTTGTGGAACTTTCAGGGAGTAGCGTAAATATCCGTGCCCGCTGGTGGGTTAAACCGCCCCGTCAGGCAGATACATTGGACTTGAAAGATCGGGTATTGACGAATATTAAAAACAAACTGATTGCGAATGGAATTGATCTACCGTTTCCGACGCAGCAAATTCTCTTTCACGATCAAACTGAAGCTACGGATGGCGATCGGACGCAACAACGTGAAGGTTGGCCCGCTGGCAATGGTAAAGTTCCGCAATCACGCAGCATTAGTAGCTCGCTTAAGCACTTGGCAGACCATAGATCTCAGCGAAATGGTACTGAATCGAGTAGTACCGACACAATAGAGGGATGACTGTGCAAATCAAGAGATCGACAGGATATTTACACGAGCTATCAAAGATGCAGTCTCAGCGATCGACAAGTACAGGAGTAATATATGTTAGCGATTAATTGGAAAGGATACCGTTTTGGAGCTTGGATCGGACAAATGTTATTAGCAATTGCCACGATCGCCGCAGTGGGGCAGGGAAATTGGCATAATGCAATCGTCTTGGCACTGTTTTTAATCGCGGCGATCGCGTTCATGGTCAAAGACGATCGTTTACCGACACTATTCGATTTACTCTTTGCGATCGCTGCGGTCCTAAATGCGGGTGGCTGGGTCTGGAAATGGTTTGACGTTGTTGGACCCTATGATGAGATCGTCCATGGATTTACAATCTTTGCGCTAACGTTGGCCCTGAGCTTTGTGGTTTATCGTCCGTTGCTACCAATTTTTCGCAGCCATAGGTTGCTATATTTGGTCACGATCGCTAGTTTTGGTCTCGCGATCGGCGGTCTGTGGGAAATTTGCGAATGGTCAGCAGGTAAAATTCTTTCTATTCAGGTGATTAGTAGTTTAGATGATACGGTGACCGACCTGATTATGGATACGATCGGCTGCGTATTAGCCGCACTGCTGAGTTTATGGGTATTGCCAATCTGGATGGATGCACACAAGGATAGTATGAATGAATAGATTGAAATACATCTTTCACGATCACTGCGACACAGGTCGGGGATAATTTGAGCATCTGTAACAATAGTTTTTCGACGATCGACATCTAAAAATGAGAAGCCTGTTGATAAAATATTCGTTTAACGGTTTCAGCGGAAATAATATACAGTCCAACGATCGCCGCTAGAACTAAAAGAAATTCGATCGGTAATGCTTGAAACCCCAGCGGAGCAGCCAGAGGCGTATAGGGCAAGAGAATGGTAACAAAAACAATAGCGCCTGTTGCCATTAGCAAATATTTTCCTGGTTTGCTATTAAGCATCGGCTGTCTTGTCCGAATCACTAGCACAATCATCGATGCCGAAATTACCGATTCCACAAACCAACCTGTTCTAAATTGGGCCGTATCAGCGTGCAGTAAAAGTATCAGCACAGCAAACGTGAGGTAATCAAACACTGAACTGAGTAGTCCAAACACCAACATGAAATTACGAATAAACTTGATGTCCATCCGACGCGG
>JAYUEU010000365.1:0-6285 GCA_043739065.1 Synechococcales cyanobacterium
AAAAAACGATCGCCGACGCAGACTACTCAGCTTCAACTCCTTCGTCCCCGCCGTCAAACTGCCAAAATGTTTTAATAACGTATCATCCTCATCCCGCGCTTGTTTGAGATATTTTCTGGCATTGCCCATCAACCCCTGAACCGTGACGATCGCAAACCCAACACACAATAACATCGCTAAAAATACAGCCAATGACTGCATCGCCAAATAGATCCAACAGGACGCAATTACCGCCAAATCAATACAAATAAAAGGAATAATGAAAATCGTATTGGCGATCGTCTGTACATCTTCTGTCAGCGTTGCCAAAAGCTTACCCGCTCCCAGTCTCTCTAGCGTTATTAAAGGCGTTGTCAAAATCGCCCGAGTCAGCCGCAATCGCAATTCATAAATGGCACCCTGAGCCAACCGAATGAGTAAATATTGTGACGTAATAGTTGCAACTAAAGAAGCGATCGTAACTCCCACAAACTCCCACAAACTCACAGGATTTCCGGCCACCGTCTCATTCACCATCCGAATCAACAGCGCACTACAAACACCGCTGAGAGAACCCATAATGGCTGCGATCGCTACACTCTGCCAAGATGCCTTCAAGAGTAATAGTAAAATCTTCATTCGATCGCATCCAATAGATTAGTTTATTACGGCCAATAGTCCCGATCCCCCTAGCCCCCTTAAAAAGGGGGACCCGGAGTATTTACTGTGTTCTTGTCTCTTCTCTCATTTTTTCTACTCTTGTTTTTTCTACTCTTCTCTTCTCTTTTCATAGTCCCCCTTTATAAGGGGGATTTAGGGGGATCGGGACTATCGCATCAACCCCGAATCTTCCCTAGCAATTCATTAAACGGACCCCAATCATTCTCTTGATCGATCCGTTCCCATATCGATTCAATCACTGGACGAATAATCACCGTTTGCGGATTGCAATTATTCAAACATTTCCCTACCAATTCCATATCTGACTCCGGTAATGCATTCAACATTTTGAAATACAAATTCCGCCATTGTTCAAACAACACTCGAATCTCAATATCCACTATCTCAACATCATCCAAAATCAAACCCAAATCCGATCGCCACTCAGGTCTAAATTCGATCGCTAGCTGTGCAAAAAACTCATGATAACCAACTTGAGAATTATGCAAAAACTCAATTGTCTTTTTCAACAACTCCCGCGCCAACACACTATCACCCGTCTCAAAATCTATCTCAAACCCTAACTTCGCCAACATCAACGTCCGGTAAACCCTTCCATACTGTTCATCATAGCCATCTAACCCAGCCTCCAAATCACCAGACGAAATCACATGCTTCAACGGCGACTGCAACATTTGAAGATTCCATTTGCACATGGTCGCCTGATTGCTATAGGCATAGCGTCCACCATTATCAAAATACGCCGCCGTGAATGATGGATCTAACGTCGGAATGAATGCAAACGGACCATAATCAAAACTCTCCCCGGTAATCGCCATATTGTCCGTATTCAGTACCGCATGACAAAACCCCGCCGCCATCCACTGCGCCACCAATGTCGCTACTCGCTGCACCAATTCCGCATAAAACATTGCATACCGATCGGCCTCAGCAGCCAAATGTGGGTAATACACCTCAATCACATGGTCCAACAATCGACCAATCAAATCCCGCCGTCCTAAAAAGTCCAACCGCTCAAACGTACCAAATCGAATATGCGACTCCTGCACTCGAATCATCACAGACGATCGGGTCGGCGACGGTTCATCCCCACGATACAATCCCTCACCCGTTTCAATCAAACTCAAACAACGCGACGTTCTCACCCCCATTCGATGCAACATTTCCACCGCCAAAACTTCCCGCATTCCCCCTTTCAACGTCAACCGTCCATCCCCTCCGCGTGAATAGGGTGTTGGTCCCGTTCCTTTGGTCCCTAAGTCATACAATTTGCCATCAAGAGCGCGCACCTGACCAAACAAAAAACCGCGTCCATCGCCTAATTGCGGATTGTAATGACCAAACTGATACCCGTGATAACGCAATGCCATCAAGGGTTCACGGCCCTGAAACTTACCAAAGGCTTCGATAAAATCTGCATCGCTAACCGACTTCGGATCAAGGCCAAACTGAACTAAAACATCATCATTACGCCAACGCAATTCATGGTTCGGAAAATCCGCCGCCGCCACCACGTCATAGTAATCATCATTACCCAAATGCTCGATCGAAGGTTCGTAGTTCAGCGCAAGAATAGGATTCACGGGAATGACAAGTGTGGGGTCATTGGAAATTATTCCACAAAACCCGAATCACTGCTTGCCAGAATGTCCAGTCCTGAACCCTAGCCTTTAATTTTTCCTGTCTCAATCAAATGATCCAACAAGCCCTCACAAGCATCCATCAACAAATCAATCACAAAATCAAACCCTTTCTCACCGCCATAGTAGGGATCAGGAACCTCTTTAAGATCATGCCTCGTACAAAACTCACACATCAAATGCAGCTTGTCGCGATCGTGATTTAATGAACCAACGTGATACATCTGTTCAAAATTATCCTGATCCATCGCCAAAATTAGATCAAAATCATCAAAATCGATCGCCCCAAATTTACGCGATCGGCCCGTCAACGTCAGCCCTAATTTACGCTCTGCCGCCGCATTCATTCGCCGATCGGGTTTTGCATCAATGTGATACCCAGACGTTCCTGCCGAATCACAAATGACTTGTTGTTCTAAGCCTCGGGCTTTTAACAAATGATTCATAATGTTCTCTCCCGACGGCGATCGGCAAATATTTCCCAAACAGACAAACAGCAAACGATAGGCCATGATTTATTCCTACATTATGAAAATATTCTAGAAACAGCCAAAAATAAAAAAGACCTCTAGTGTTACCCAGAAGCCTCTTTCAAAACTCATCACAACCCAAACTTACATTCCGCCGAAGCCAGGAATATTCAAGCCGCCCGTAAGTGCTTCCATCTTGCCACGCATGACATCTGTAGATTTGACATAGGCATCGCTCATCGCCGCAAACACCAAATCAGCCACAATTTCTGCCCCTTCATTTAAGGCTTCTGGCGCAATTTCAACACGCTTTGGCTCTTGGTTGCCGCTCATGACAACTTTCACCAGACCGCCTTGAGCGATCCCCTCAATTTCCATGTTCTCCAATTCCTCTTGGAGATCCTTCGCGCCCTCTTGGACCTGTTGCGCTTTCTTAATTGCTTCGGTTAGCTCTTTCATTTTGCCAAGCCCGAAGCCAAATCCCTGTCCCTGTGCCATATGTGTTTCCATATAAAAAGTTAAGCAAGTTACATTATGCCACCGAATCCCAAACTCACGCGCTAAGCTAGCTAGAAATTAAGTAGATTGAAATTGACCTAAAATGCGAACTTCCGGCTCTAGACAAAGTTGCCAATTGCGCTGAACCGTAGACTGAACATGATGAATCAAGTTAAAAATATCGCTTGCTGTCGCCCCACCGCAGTTCAAAATGAAGTTCGCGTGACGTTCAGCGACCTGTGCCCCACCGATGCGATGCCCCTTCAGACCAACTTGCTCAATCAACCAGCCCGCTGAATGGGTGTCTGGATTGCGAAATACACTGCCACAGCTTGGTCGATCGTAGGGCTGAGTACTATGGCGACGGCTGAGATGAGAATTAGTCTCTTCCTGAACTAAGAGCGGATTATAACCCATGGCAAGCTGGAAGGTCGCCTGAATGACATAGCGTCCACCGTTTTGCAAGTTGGAAGTGCGATATTGATATCCCAATTGGTTCGGGGAAAGGGTCTCAATGGTGCCATCGGGATTCAGCACATCCACACTCACCAAAATGTCCTCTACACATCCCTGATGCGCTCCTGCATTCATAACTACCGAACCGCCCACCGTTCCGGGGATCCCCACTGCCCACTCAAAGCCTTTCCATCCGCGTTTTGCTAAGCGTTGCGCCAACAGCGGCATCATCTCACCTGCACCCACCACCACGCGACCGGATTCCTCATTGAAGGTCATTCCACGCATATGACGCATTCCCACCACCAAACCTGGTAAACCGTCATCACTAATCAACAGATTGGACCCGGCCCCCAATAATGTGATGGGTAACGATCGATCGTTTGCCCAAATCACGCCTGCCTTCAGTTGATCAACCGTACGAGGGGCCACGAACCATTCCGCTGGACCGCCGACTTGAAACGAGGTTAACGTCGAGAGGGAATAGTCGGGCTTAATAATGCAATCGCTATCCATTAATTGAACCGAGGCCGATAATGGAACCGAGGCCGAATGGAGCACCGATGGAAACCGGTAGTTAGAATGACGGGCTTGAACAGATTCAGGGACGAGTTCAAGTGGGCAAGTCGTAGGCATCATATTTGGGGAGAGCGTCATAATCTTACGGTTATGGGCGGTCAATTTATTTAAAGGACAGCGTAGGCGAGTGGGCGTGAATAATCTGTGGAGAGCAGTGGTAAGAATTCATCTGTAGAAATACATCTGTAGAAATACATTTGTAGAAATACATGGCAGGCAGTGAAGAATTCCAAACAAGGTTGAAACTAGTTAAAACTAAGAATGTATTGAAATCGAATATTCCCTGTTAGCAATAAGGAATAACAATTGCAATTTTCTCCTCCGCTCATTAAATTCAATACATTCATCTCGGAATGGGCTGAATTAGGCTTCAGCAAGAACTTGTTTCAAGCCATATTCCTGAAAAGACGCGAGGGCATCCGGAATAATTTGGTTTAAGTTACCAGCACCGAGAAAAATAGCAATATCACCAGGACGCAACACTTCAGGCAAGAACGCTTTTACCGCATCCAAGGTGGGACGGTAATATACGTTAGCCTGGGATCGGGAAATCAGATCAGCGAGATGCTGCCCTGTGACATTACCAAGATTTTCCTCTCCTGCGCTGTAAATGTCGGTAATTATAACTACATCTGCATTCGCAAATGATTTGGCAAATTCCGGCAAAAAGGTCAACGTTCGGCTATATCGATGAGGCTGAAAGAATGCAACAATTCGATGATTGGGAGCACTACGATCGCCTGGTTGAAGTCGAGCAGCGGCCAAGGTAACTTGAATTTCACTGGGATGATGGGCATAGTCATCAATAAATCGAATCCCATTCGCTTCCCCGCGCACTTCAAAACGCCGTTTCGCTCCTCCAAAACTGGACAGCCCGTCTTGAATCGAGGCAATATCTGCACCGAGATGACGAGCCACTGCGATCGCCGCTAGTGCATTACTTAAATTGTGGGATCCCAAAAGAGAAACATGAATCGAGCCGAGGCATTCATCTTTTTCCCAAAGTTTGGCATGGGTTCCGTTAGCCGTGTAGGAAATTTCATCAACACTATAGGTAGCACCTAGGGATCGATCGATGCTGTAGCTAATAGCTGGACGAATTTTATCCCGAATAACTGGACAGTCAATGCAGCCAATAATGATTTCACTCCGACTGACAAATGTTTGAAACACATCAACCACTTGCGCCAGATCCTTATAATGATCGGGATGATCATGTTCAATATTAGTCAGGACACCGATATAAGAATTAAACTTAACAAGTGATCCATCGGATTCGTCAGCTTCTGCCACAAGATAAGGTCCATTGCCTGCTCTTGCGTTACCTTGCCAAGCCGACATCTCGCCCCCGACAATCACAGTCGGATCAAGACCTGCTTTAAGCAGCAAATAGCCAACAAGTCCGCTGGTTGTAGTTTTACCATGGGTTCCAGCGATCGAAATTCCCTTGTATTCAGCAATCAAGCCAGCTAGAACGTCCGATCGATGAAAAATGGGGCATCCGAGTTGGAGTGCAGCGGCATATTCAGGATTCTGGGTAGTAATGGCGGTCGAACAAACCACTTGGGGCAGTTGACGATCGTGAAAATAAGAGAGATTCTCCGCGTCTTGGGACGAGAAAACATGCGCTCCCATCGCCGTTAAGCGATCCGTAATGTGACTTAGCTTCAGATCCGAACCAGAAACAGGTAACTTACGATGCGCCAAAATATGGGCGATCGCCGACATGCCAATGCCGCCAATACCTAGAAAGTGGAATGGTCGTCCGCTGAAATCGATCGAATTCAGCATCATTTATCCTCACACACACCAAAGTCGTAGCCGTATTCTGCGTATCATAGTCAACGATCGGTTTTATGCGACTTAATTTACACCGAATCTCTCGCAGGCTCAAGTTAATCTAAAAAAAGCCGATAAACGGTGCCTTACCTCACTAAATCCTTAAACCTAGACTAGGGCAACCGTTAATGAATAGAGCACAT
>JAYUEU010000366.1:0-3824 GCA_043739065.1 Synechococcales cyanobacterium
CTTAAGGCCATAATGCTGCCCAATGACAGGCCATTCACCACCGATTGAATTAGCTGTTCCATATCAATTCAGAATCACTTCAGACCACAAGACCGCATAAATCTTACGCCATTCAGGCTTCTTGCGTTAGATCTCTAGCAATTCCGACTCGTTCAATTCTTCGATCGAGGAATCAGAGTCTTGCTCGATCGATTCCTCGGTCGGTTCTTCAGCGGGTAATGCTGCTGATTCTGGTGGCGCTTCCGGCGGAAATTCTAGGGCAATAGATCCGAGCTTGCCAATGCGAAAATCATTGAGAATTAAATTAGCAGCCCGTTCTTTGTCACCTTGATACTTCAATGCACCAAGGGCTTCTAAAAACGATTCGCCAGTAATTTCGGTGGCATTGATTTTGTATTGATTGGTCAGAATTCGTTCCTGGCTCAGTTTTTTCAACAAATCAACCAAGGCCGCCCCCACCCGCTGGTGATCGTACGCCGCTTGACCAATATCATCACAAATCGCCAACTTAACCGCCGAGGCTTGATCCTCTAGTTTATTTGGCAAAACTCCCGGCGCATCCAACAATTCGACTTCATCTGAAATTCTTACCCACCGCAACGATCGGGTCACACCCGCCTTCCGCGCACTCTCAACCACTCGTTTACCAATTAACCGATTAATCAAGGCAGATTTGCCCACATTCGGAAACCCAATCATCACACACCGAATCGGACGCGGCAACATACCCCGATCGCGACGACGACGGTTAACCGCAATGCCTGCTTGTTTAATGGCTCCGGCTAGTTCTTTAATCCCTCGCCCGCTGTGACCATCGGTAAATTGTGGGATGCCGTCATGCTCCTTTAGCCAATCAAACCAAAGCGATCGTGCCGCATCGGGAATCATATCCATCCGATTCATCACCAAAACTCGTCCCTTGGCTCCAATCCATTGCTCAACGTTGGGATGATGAGTAGCCAAAGGAATTCTGGCATCTCGGACTTCCAAGATTACATCGACTTTCTTTAGTTGGTTTGTCAACAGTCGCTCCGCTTTAGCGATGTGACCGGGATACCACTGGACGGGAGGCGTTGACATGGGCGTACGACAATTTTTCTGCTAGACCACATACCCTAGCAGATTATTGCGATCAGAGTTCTATCCGATTGGGTAAGTTAAGTCGATCGGATGCGGACGCGGACACAATCGTCAATCAAAGAATCGATCGATCTCTTCCATTAATTTCTCTATGTCAGAGAACTTCAGCCTATGGGCTAGATAAATTTCAGCGTAGTCCAAAGCATGTATCGTTCTCTGTACTTGGCTTCGTTTTTTCTTGTATGCAAAACCCTCTAGGGCATAAATCTCATCAAGGTCGGATGCCGGGTGTGCTCTCATCTGCACATCATCAAAACTAGGATCAAAACCCAATTCGAGGTTAATCCGAACAGATGTAAGACCGGGATGGATACGAGGGAAGTGCGTATGTTCAGCTAAGAACCATGATTCAATTTCCATCACGCCCAAGATAAATAGCACCGTGATAGGGTTTGTTTTCAGTCGATATTGCAGACTGTTTCTCAACTTAGATATATCTAACTGGGAGATGGGATAGACATCCCGTAGTCCAATGATTACACTGTACCCAGCTTTTGAGAGGCTCTCATAGTTATCTCTGATGTCTGAACCAACACGATTATCTGTTGATGAGTTAACAATCTGGATATAAAAATCCTTATCTGAATCTTCACCGCTATCAGAAATAACATTGAGTCTCCTGATACTGCGTGTTCCACCAGTTGCTTTAACCAATATAATCTGAAGCTTTCTCTCGTCTGCTATTTTTCTCAATAGACAATCAACAAAGCACAGCTCAGTCTCACCTTCGACAAAAATCGCCATCTTTTTCATCAATGGACACCCGATCCCCTAGATGCTAAAAAACTAGTCATTGCTTAGCTCAATTAGCCCCAACCAAAGACTCCTCGGATTCATTGATGAAGTCCATAGCAAGGAAGTCAAAATTGTTTAGCCCAGTAAACTTAAAGTTTTCAAACGCTGTCCGTGAGTTCTGGAAATTATGGACCTTAACCAGTCCGGCCTCACGGCTCAGCAACGACCATTCCTCAAGCGGGACGTTATTCATGACAAATCGATCATTCGTGCTCATTACGAGTTGAATGGCTGAATCTTTTGCGTGGCGACGAATAATGTCAATCAGTCTACAGGAGCGGTCGAAATCCAATCCTTCACCAATATCATCAATCAGAATACAGCTAGGATGCGCTCCTCTAATGGCATATTGGAGATGGATAATCACAGAAAGCGCCCGAAACATCCCCTGGGATATCTCAAGTTGTTCGGTCATTTCTTCAAGTTGACGTTCTTTAACACCAAAATAAAGAGCCGTTATTGGAAGAGGTGAATTGGTTTGAAACTTAATTTTTGACGGTGTCATGACGCGGATGTCTTCTAGGTCATAGCCCATCTCGTTCATGGCTTTCAGCACTGCATTTTTAAAATCAGAATATTGTTCGTCCCCTTTGCGGAATAAGCCAACGACATCATCAGCATTTTTAGGATCCGGCAGCGGACTGTCTTCAACGAGTATGCCGATCGTGTTACGTCCCATCATCTCTCCAAAAGAATAATGACGAACCCCCAGTCCCCAATCACTTAGCGGGCGCAAAAAAGGATGCTGAATTGTATCCCTTCTTGCAACGACGGCTGCATCGGTTTCTGGCGTTTGAAACTCAAAATCTCTTCCTTCTTTTTCGTGGAAAATTTTTCCTACACCACCTTCTCGACGCTCAAGTAGAACTCGATCGCCATCTGAGAATAATTCGTACACAACCTTATAATCTGCAATATTCAGAGCATACTTGAGCGTCCGTCCCTCATGCTCAAAAATCACCTGATAATATAATTACCTGTGGAAATCTCTCCAGGCTTTCGAGTCCCCGATAAGAGTAGTCCTAGGAAATTAATGACGCTCAACGTCCTAGTCTTTCCAGTTGCATTCTTGCCAACAATTAAATTGATGGGTTCAAGCGTAAAGCCAGAGACTGACCATCCCTTTGCGCCGCCTTGGAGTTCATCGTATGAAAGAGATTTTAGTCTCATACAATTCTCTCGCAAATTAATTTCACCATGCACTCGCTAACCATTAAAGATACCAATAGTTTACTGTAGGCTCGCTCTCATCCGAAACCCAATGCATTTTGAAAGCGTCAACCTTATATATGTCAACATATATGTCAACAATTCGGCGTTACAGATCTGCGGTATGAAGAAATCTCTCTAAGTACCGGAAAATCGTTCTTAAAATCTAGTTCTCATACCTTGAATCAGCAACGCCAACAATTCTTCTGATTTTTATCAAATCGATCGCATCTGATATTCGTATCTGATACTAAGGCACGACCAAAACAGGACAGGGCGACAGACTAATAACACGATGGGTCACACTTTCGTGGGAGTTATCGTCGGTGATGCCCAGTCCTCGAGTCCCCATAATAATTAGGTCGGCCTCAACCTCATCGGCGACATCGCAAATTGTGAAGGCGGGTTTCCCCGATCGTTCAATGGTCTCAACTTCAATGCCCTGCTGCGTGAACAAAAATCGAGCTTCTTGGAGAAGTTCTTCAACGCCTTCAGGAGAAGACATTAGAGTCGGTGCTGACATTCCATTTTGAATCACAGAAAGCAGAACGAGTCGGCTATTGTGCTGCTGAACAAAATCGGAAACAACTTCGGCGGCTTCGCGGGATTCGAGACTGCGATCGATGGGGAAAAGAATGGTGTTAAACATGCGCGATTCTCCGTGAAGGTGAGGCGAACGG
>JAYUEU010000367.1:0-2478 GCA_043739065.1 Synechococcales cyanobacterium
CTCTTAATAAGGGAAAGAAGAGGATCGAATCCCTAAATAAAAACTAGTGCTTTATCTTTTAAAGGTTCAAATGCCTCAGCATCAAATTTATATAAACTAGCGGGACGACCTGCACCACGGGAAGCTTTCACACCTGTGTCTTGTAAAAATTTTAGTTTTAATAAGCGCGATCGAAAATTGGAATAATCAGAAAAATGTTCACCCAATACAGTGGTATAAAGTTGGTAGAGATCGCTTAGTGTAAATAAATCTGGCAATACTTCAAAGGCAACAGGGCTATATTCTAATTTATTTCGCAATCGACGATGGCCATATTGAATAATTTTTGAATGATCAAAGGCTAATTCTGGGAGCTGATTCATGGGATACCAGGCAATACCGCTAACACCATCTGCGATCAATTCAGCTTCAGAATATCGAACTAAAGCAAAATAACTTACAGACAAATATCGTACGCCATAACTTGCTTCAGCTTCTCGGGGATCTCGCATAGGTCCACCAAAGGTATAAAGCTGTTCAAGATAAAGATTTTGGACATGAATTTTTTCTGCCAAAATACGATCGGCAGCCACTTCTAAGGCTTCCCCATTTCGTACCAAGGTTCCTGGTAAAGACCACTGTCCCAAAAATGGCTCCTCTTGTCGCATTACCAGCAAGACTAGCAATCGTTTTAGATCAGTATCTACTGAAAAAATTACGTTATCAACCCCGACTCTAAAATCAGCTAACTTTAATTCATTCCGGCAATCATCCGATCGATTCCTTTTCCGTTGACGATTGCGTTCGGAAGTCAAACGATTTGGCATGAGTAGAGGTTCTCCTGTTGGATATAATGTTGGACGGAAGATGGAACAGCGTTAGGTTTAGCGTAATTTCGATAGGCGCTCGATGAAACATCAGGCGTTGTTAAATCTGCGATCGTCATAGTGCCGCCTAAGCGATCGATACAAGCAATTGATTCAGGAAGAATGGCATAGCCCGATCGTGGAATAACTAACAAATCAACTTCAGCTAGTAATTCTCTAGCTTGATACCAGGTTGTTAATTGCGGTAATAAATCAGCACCCAAAACAAACGTAAACTTCGCTTGCGGCCAAATTTCACGGGCACGATGCACGGTGGTAATTGTCCGTGGATAGCTTAATTCTGGATGAACTTGAAGATTTGGAGTTTTGTCTTCTAGGGTTGTCGTCAGTAGTCTCAGCATTTGATTACGCTGGGAAAGAGGGGTTTGATTTAGTTTAAATGGATTATCGGAAGCCCATACCCCAACCCGATCGTAGCGATAGGCAAGCCATTCTAAGATAGCTAAATGACCATACGTTGGGGGGTCAGCACTGGTTCCAAAGAGCGCAATTTTTAGATGAGTCATAGTAATTAGTAGAGGTCTTTCTAAATGCTCGAAGACTGTAGCGACTAGAAAGATCTCCGAGTTTCCTCCACCAACGCATCCAAACTCGGGGAAATCGTTGGAATGACGATCGATGGATTCCTCAAGCGTCTCATTGCGTTTGGTAATGCTATTACAGACGATCGAGTTCTCCTCGCAATTGTTTCTAATGATTCCACAGGATTCAATCTTTGACCATTCTCCATCACCTTCTCAAGTAATGCCACTTCACCCGCTTGAATTTCATCATCCATCAACCCAATTCGATCGGACAATTGCCCATCATCAATTCGTCGAAATACTTGCTTACAGCCCGGATAACTGATTTTATTCACCGATTCTTTCATTACTGGAATACCATCAATTTCTACTAATTTATAGACTCCATTTACTGGACTTCCCGTCACTAATTGTGTCCCAATCCCATACCCATCCAAACAAGCCCCTTCATTCTTCAATTCTTCAATTCTAAATTCATCCAAATCACCACTGGCTACAATATCAACTTTCGGCAACAAATCCCGAATTTCTTTTGATAATTCCACCAAATCGCCCGAATCAATTCGTATACCAGTTAAATGCTTCGGTGGGTTTAGCTTCAAGGCTTTTGCCGCCGCGATCGAATCATAGGTATCAATCAATAGTGGAGCCGTCGGGAAATAGCGCCCGAATGCCTCAAATGCTTTTGCCTCGCTACCTTCAGTGGCCGCCAGTGCCATCACCAATGAATGCGCCATAGTCCCTACCGGAACTCGCCCAAATTGTAATGCCGCCAATACATTGGATGTCCCATCAAACCCAGCTGCCAATGCCGATCGGGCCGCCATCAATGACGCTTGTGGACTAAAGGCGCGCCGAGTTCCAAATTCATAAAGCTTTGCCGCATCCCCGGCAACATCACGCATTCGGGCTGATCGGGTTGCAACAAGCGTTTGATAATTAATTACATTTAATAAATAGGTCTCAACCCATTGGGCCTGCCAAAGTGGGGCTTCGACTCGCAGAATCGGTTCATTGGCTAATACAACAGTGACTTCAGAAACCGCCCACACCGTGCCTGTAAATCCACCCGTGCTTAAAATTTCCCA
>JAYUEU010000368.1:0-21492 GCA_043739065.1 Synechococcales cyanobacterium
ATCGGGCAGCAATTCCAAATTCAATGTTTCAGAAGGTAATCTTCGGGTGACTTTGGGTGGACGATCGTTAATATCGTTCGGTTTAACTTGCAAGATCAAGAGGACTGATTACTCCAAGTCCGCCGCGATTGAGAACGTGGGTGTAGATCATTGTAGTTTTGACATCGCTGTGACCGAGGAGTTCTTGAACGGTGCGGATGTCATAGCCGTTTTGAAGCAGGTGCGTTGCGAAGGTATGACGGAAGGTATGACAACTGATGTGTTTGGTGATATTAGCCGATCGGGTGGCTTAATTGAGGGATTTTTGAATGCCGCTGGGATGTAGGGAATGGCGGTACGGAAATTCATGACGATCGTCTTTTTTGATGCCAATGGATGACGTTTATTGTGAAACAAAATATAACAACGAATCCACTGAACGTAAGTGTCTTCAGTGCGCTAAGAGGAGTATTTTAGCCGAATTTGGTCCTTAACTTGCTCGAATAGCGTCTTTGGTGGCTTTTCCATGGTGGTTGATATTGAGAAGCTTTCGAGATAACCTGACTACAGGTAGGATAGTAAAAAAGTTTCGGGATAACCCTATGGGATATAAGGAAACTTTCTCCCCATTTTGCCCTACGGGGTGTGGATATAAGGAAACTTTCTGCCTAATAAGAGTTAGACCCGAGCAAATAGCATTTCGAGTTTTGATTGGAGAGCACTATGAAGATGGAAATCTACCGAGTCGGATCGCGGCCTTCCGTCAAGGGACCAGATGACTATTTCACGGGCAGTGCACGCATTGACATACTTTTTGAGCCTACCGAACCGGGGCGTGCGTCTGCAGCGCTCGTCACTTTTGAGCCTGGCGCACGCAGCGCTTGGCACCATCATCCACTGGGGCAACATTTGATCGTAACCTCTGGCTGTGGTTGGACACAGTGCTGGGGCGGTCCTAAAAAGGAAATTCGCGCAGGTGACGTTATTTTTTGTGACTGCGGACAAAAACATTGGCACGGTGCAACCGAGACAACAGCAATGAGCCATGTTGCTGTTCAGGAGTGGTTAGATGGATCTCCGGTCAAGTGGCTGGAGAAAGTGAGCGACGAGCAATACCTGTCAGTTGTCGAGCCGGATTGACTCGGTGGTCGGGTCTAACAATTCATTCAAGCCGACGTGCCTTCGGCACGCGGCTTAATTCAGGCGTTATGTGGTAGAAATGCAAAAAATCAGAGCTTAAACCCCGTTCCGAATTTGGAATTTCTGGGGATCCGGGCTTTCGGGACTAACGATCGTCCTCACCTGCAACTATTTATTTCGGGGATCGCAATATTTTTGTCCGAATCAGCCAAACCCTTGCTTTACTAGAAGAAGGGATGCCTAAGGGCGAGGGATTTGGCTATGACACCAGCAGTAAAGACACGTAAATTTCGACACATTTTTCTTCGGACAGGCATGACCATAGTGCTCGGCGGTGTGACTCTTGCATCTAGAGCAGCGATCGTGACCGCCAACGTAGAACCACAACGACCATCGCCGTCAGGAAAGCTCCGCGTGAGCAATCGGTCCGAACATCCCATTCGTCTGGCCCTACGACTCAAAGTAGAACGGGTTCAGAACAATAAATACAGCGATAAGTATGGCAACAAGTATGGTGAAAAATCCGCCCATTCTCGCTACGAACCTCCAGCCCATTGGGACTTTTTTGCAGGGGAAGGGAGCGATCGGGGCTTGCTTGTTGGGCTGCCTAACCGATCGTTAAATCTAAGCAAGGGGGACATTGTGGTGGCCTTTGCTCAAGATGGCTCTCAACGATATTGGGGACCATTTATTGTGGGAGAAGTGAGTGGTCCGACTTGGAATGAAACCACTCAGGAATGGAAGCTGGTTTTAGATAATTAGCTTGGATAACTAGCTTAGAGGATTAGTTGAGCTGACTAGTCGAGCCGAGGCCGCAGTCCGTAGTGACGATGGTTGAGATAATCCCGCAAAATCCGATCGTGATCAAAGCAAAGATTTTTCGGGATTTCCCAAACATTCACAACTTTGACGGCCTTAGCATCATCTCCTGCCTTCGGAGTGCCTGTGGCCGTAGCAATATAGACCAAACCCAGCGTATGTTGTCGTTCATCGCGATCTGGGGCAGAATAAACGCCCAACAAATCGACCAGATTAACCTCTAATCCAATTTCTTCCATGGCTTCGCGTTTGGCCGTTTTCTCCGCAGGTTCGCCATAGTCCATGAACCCACCCGGAATTGCCCAGCCTAAAGGTTTGAAGTGACGCTCAATTAAAATAATGGGACGATCGGGCCGATCGATTAGCTCAATAATAATATCCACCGCAGCGTAGGGCGTTTTCAAATTCATCACTGACACAATCTCCAATTATGAACGGGCAATTCTTTCAGTATGCAGCATCTGACCTAGACTCTCCCGAGACAAAGCATCCCGACTGGTCACTCCTTGAGTTATATTTTTCTCAAGTTCTTGATTTTAATTCTCATCTAGTGAGCTTCAGAATGGATTTTCGTGCGAGTTCTTTGTTAAAGTTTACTTAAGAAACTTGCGAATCTCAAAGGAACGGAAAGCGACTATGAGTCGAACTGGGGTTTTACTGCTTAATTTGGGAGGACCGGACCGTCTAGAGGACGTTCGGCCTTTTCTGTACAACCTATTTTCCGATCCGGAGATTATTCGGTTGCCTGTGCCTTGGCTGCAAAGCCCGCTTGCATGGCTGATCTCCACCCTGCGATTTGGAAAATCTCAAGAAAATTACAAGAAAATTGGGGGTGGGTCTCCACTGCGCCGAATTACAGATGAACAGGCGAAAGCGCTGGGGACTTTGCTGTGCGATCGGGGCTTAGATGCCAAAATTTATGTTGGAATGCGCTACTGGCATCCGTTTACTGAAGAAGCCGTCGCTTTAATTAAGCGTGACAAAATCGACAAGCTCGTTATTTTGCCGCTCTATCCACAGTTTTCCATCAGCACCAGTGGCTCTAGTTTCCGCGTTCTCGATCGCATGTGGAAAGCAGATCCAGAGTTACAGAAGATTCCTTACACTGTGATTCCATCGTGGTATGACCATCCTGGTTATCTCACGGCCATGTCAAACCTGATCGCCACCCAAATTGACAGTGTTCCTAATCCTGAAAAAGCCCCTATCTTTTTTAGTGCCCACGGAGTGCCCGTTAGCTACGTCGAAGAAGCAGGGGATCCGTATCAGCGTGAGATTGAGAATTGCACCAAGCTAATCATGGAACGTCTGGGCCGATCGAATGAGTATACCCTAGCCTATCAAAGTCGCGTGGGTCCGGTGGAATGGCTCCAGCCCTATACCGATGAGGCGATTAAGGAACTTGCGGCAAAAGGA
Source organism: Synechococcales cyanobacterium (assembly GCA_043739065.1). GTDB lineage: Bacteria > Cyanobacteriota > Cyanobacteriia > Leptolyngbyales > Leptolyngbyaceae > JAAFJU01. Next base: position 3,355 of record JAYUEU010000368.1, read on the forward strand.
ATTGAAGAACTCGTTGTGGTTCCCATTAGTTTCGTGTCTGAGCATATTGAAACCCTAGAGGAAATCGACCAGGAGTATCGGGAAGTCGCGGAAGAAGCAGGCATTCACGTGTTTGCTCGGGTTCCTGCGCTGGATTCGGATCCGACCTTCATTAAGGCATTGGGCGATTTGGTTCAGCAGGCCATCAACGATCCGCCAATTTCTTTCGGTGAAACTATTACTCCAGACGAGAACACCAAGTTCTATCCCCAAGAACGTTGGGAATGGGGAATTACGACATCGGCTGAGGTCTGGAATGGTCGGTTGGCGATGTTGGGGATTTTGGGGGTGATTGCTGAACTCGTGGTAGGACAAGGACCGCTCCATGCGATCGGGTTGCTGTAATCCGCCAGTCTGAATCAGTCAACCTCTAAATTAATTAAATGAAAATGAATGCGATCGGCGAATTAGTTTTCCGATCGTTTTTAATTTTTGTTCAAAATCTTCATCCGATCGCAGCTCTAGCCGTTTCTGCAATCTGCACTAACTCGTCTAAGCTAGGACTAACAATTCCTTCGGCCTTACTCAACCAAAGTAAGTATTCAATATTGCCAGCCGGACCCGTAATCGGCGACCAAGTTAAGCCTTGATAGCTCCAACCTAGGGCTAGTCCTGCGGTCAATACCCGATCGATAGCCCAAGCCTGATCTGCCGGCTTTCGCACCACACCCTTCGCCCCAATCCGATCGCGCCCGACCTCAAACTGGGGCTTCACCAATAGCATCACCTCACGGGGATCAACTAAGAGCCGATAAATTGCAGGCATCACCTTCACCAACGAAATAAACGATACATCTACCACGCCCAAATCTGGCCGAAGATCTAAATCAAGATATAGGTCTTCAGGCTGAAGAGTGCGAATATTCGTCCGTTCCCGAATCATGACCCGATCGTCACTTTGCAACTTCCACGCAACCTGCCCGTATCCCACATCGATCCCATAAACTCGGCTGGCCCCGCACTGCAACAAACAATCCGTGAAGCCTCCCGTCGAAATGCCGCCATCCAGACAAACCCGATTTGTAACGTCAATTCCAAACGTCTCCAGCGCTTTAATCAATTTCTCGCCGCCTCGTGAAACAAACCGCGATCGTGCCTTCATTTCTACAACAGCGCCGACATCTACCGCCGTCCCTACCTTATCCACCAGCGTATGATTGACCCGCACTTCCCCAGCTTGAATCAGGCGTTGGGCTTGTTGAAGCGATTCACATAGCCCACGATCGAAGAGCAATTCATCTAGACGTTGCTTGGCCATAGCTTAAAAGTCACGATCGGGGAACCCGCGCCTACAATTACAGTCCTGCGATTATAGGATGCAAAACTCCTTAAAATATCTGGATTCCTTTAAGGTACTAGTCGGAAAACAGTTGGTATGGTAACTATTTAAGAGGCTCTTGTGGAAAACTTAGTGGTCAGAATTAGAATCTACCCATCTAATTCGTTGATTCTTACGTAAGATAACTTGCGGCTCGCGTACCCAGACCTAAGACATTCCCTACTCCGCATCGGCATCTTATGAACCCGGAACCCACTCCCACACGGCGCAACAATACGTTTTGGAAAAGGGCTGCCTTGCCTCTCGGAGTTTTAACCATTGCAGGCATTGGTGGCGTGTTGTGGGCCAGAAAGTTCATCTATGAAGACATCGTACCGATCGTCGAAACGGCATTACAAGAACAACTCAATCGTCCGGTTAAGTTGGGCAAAGTACAGGGATTTAACTTAAGCAGTCTGCGCCTGGGCAAGTCTGAGATTCCGGCGACCGCCAAAGATAACGATCATCTAGAAGTTGAAGCGATCGATGTGGGCTTTAATCTCTGGGAATCGCTACAGAAAAAGAAGCTGAAAATTAATGTTAATTTGGTTAATCCCGTCGCTTTTATTGAAGAAGACAAGCCGGGAGTTTGGATCGGGACGGAGATCACACCTCCAAAAGAGGATAACCAGAATGCTGGGGATGTGGAAGTGTCTGAGGTGAAGCTTTCTAATGGGACGTTGGAATTGTTGCCGATCGCGAAAGAAAAGAAACCTCGCCGTAGTGTGAAATATCAAAAGATCGATACCAGCATTGGGATCTTCGATGGGGGAAAACAGCTCAAAATAAATTCTGAAGGCGAAAGCGCAGTCCAGGGAAGCTTCAAGGTTAATGCTGAAGTTTGGAATCGCAGTAACAATACCAAAGATAATGCAAACCCAACAGCCAACAAGCTGACAGACAAACTGATCGCAGGCAAACCCGCCACAGTGCGCCTCGACATCAATGGCGAAATTCGCACCCAAAAAATGTTGCTCAGCGAATTCGATCGTCTGGCCCGTCTGCCCGTAGATGTCGAATCCGGCGAACTTAACAGTAATCTAAATCTTCAAATCCGCGCCGACGAAAAATATCCGTCTCTTAAAGGGACCGCCACTTTCCGAGACATTGCCGCGAAGGCTCCCGGCGTTGCTTATGGTCTGAGTAAAGTTGATGGTGATTTGCGATTTGAAGGCAGACAAATTGTTCTAGAGAAATCTAAGGCCGTTGTTGGTAAAGAAATCACGGTGCAAACCACGGGCAAAATTGATTTTGAAAAAGGACTGGATTTAACCAGCAAAACGGGATCCGTTGAAATTCCAAAGCTGCTAAAAACCTTCGACATCAAAACACCAGTAGCGATCGCGGGCGCAATCATTACCGAAGTCAATATCAAAGGTCCACTGGAAACCCCACGCATCAGTGGTCAAGTCAAAAGTACAAGCGTGATTACGATCGCTGCGCCAAAATCCGACAAACCCCAATCCGATATTCGTCTCACTAGTGCCCAAACCCGATTTACGATCGATTCAAACTCGAAGAAACTTGGGATCACGGATCTTTCGGTACTGCCTGAACTCGGCGGCAGCATTACAGGTACGGGAACTATTGCTCTAGCCAAACCTGAATCTATTGATTTGCAATTGCAGGCTACTGGCTTCAACGGCGATAAAATTGCAAAACTCTACAATGGCGGCACGGCGCTTCCGGTGGCTCTCGGAACCTTAGGCGCAAATATCACGATTTCCGGTTCTCCCACTAATCCCAAAACGCTGGTCGCTTGGAATGCACCGGGCGCTAAATATCCGTCTAGCGGAGAAATTTCGATCGTCGGTCAGACCATTACGCTGCAAAATACGATCGCCCAAGTTGAAGGCGGAATAGCGCGGATTAAGGGCACGGTGGTGAATGGTTTGCTGGCCCTCAATGTCAAAACCGATGGAATTCCCCTGAAACCGTTTTCGCCGGAACTTCGAGGTAAGTTCAGCAGCGATCTGGATGTGACGGGGGCGATCGCAACCCTCAGTCCTGAAACCGTTCGGGTGAGTGGTTCAACTCAACTGTCCGAGGGCGTTGCGATTATTAATGATCCGATCGTGGCCCAAATTGAATGGACTGGAAAACAACTCAACATTAAAGAAGCCACCGCTCCCGGCCTATCGGTGAATGGCAGCATTTTCGCAAGTTTAGGTGAAAAACCTGAAGTCACGGGCCTTGATCTGAACGTCAAAACGCAAGGGATCTCGTTGGCCTCACTGCCCGCACAATTGCCCCAAAATGTTCGAGTCTCCGGCACCACTGACTTCGACGGAAAAATTACTGGAACGCCGACTAACCCAACAGTTCGAGGCAATATCGCCTTGAATGCGTTGCAAGTCAATGATGTGAAATTTGATCCCTTAAGCGGTAGCATTTTCTACGCCAGCAATCAAGGTGTAGATGTGAATCTCGTCGGTCGTCGCGATCGGATTGCCGCCAAACTCGATCGTGAGTTTCAACCGATTTCCGTTAATCTTCAACGGGGCGAAGGAACCATTGATGCGGTGCGCTCGGGAGACGGATTTAATGTCGCGCTGCGTCGGCTTGACTTAGGTGAATTGAATGGATTTGGCCTAGAAAAACCACTCACCCAACTTCTCGCACAAACCGGAGCCGCCGAGGAAATTGGTTCGCCAACGTTGGGCGGGCAACTCAATGGAAACCTGTCTTTGAATTTAAAATCTCAACGACTTCAAGCGGGCAATATTCAAATCGATCGTCTCCGTCTCGGCAACTTCCGCGCCGCCAGCCTCACTGCAAACCTCAATAATGTCAGTTCGCAATCCTTGGCCAGCGCCGATGTCGTGATGCTCCAGCCCGAACTCAATAGTAAATTCAACGCCCAAAGTATTCGAGCCAACATTCAAAACGTCAACCTCGCCAGCGGTGCAATTTCAGGAGCGACGATCGAAGTCAATGCACCTCAAGCGATCGGATTCACGGCCCTACAAATCCAAGCCAACCTCGGTGCGGGGAATTTAAAAACAGGTCAAAACGGAACGGTCAGAGTCACCCAGCCCAAGATCGGTTTGGGTCAAGCCGAAGATTTCAACGCAGCCTTCTTTGTGTCCACCACGCAGCTCAATCTCCAGCAAAGTACGTTGCGCTTGCCTCTAGTAGACGATCGGGGCAGACGGACAGGAGAAGTAGCTACGGTTGCACTGCGCGGAACGGTTAACAATTTTCAAAGCGACCCGAAGATTGAAGCCCAACTGGACATAGTGGACGGCCAACTCCAGGATATCTTGCGGACGGCCCAGCTTTTCCAAATTAGCGATTTGCAGCGTGGTACAGTCCTGCCGCTCTATGATTCTGCTGCCGATGTTCAGCCCAGTGGAATCGGCAATGCAGATGCTCCGGTGATTCAACAACTCAAGCGCTTTGCCGAAATCAACCAAATCATCGCCCAAACTGCCGAAACCCGATCGAACACCTTGATCCCCACATCGCTCGATATTCGAGGACGATTTAACGGCACGATCAAAGTCGCTGGATCCTTGTCTCGTCCTGATCAACTCACGGCTAGTTTCAAACTAGCGGCCAAAACTCTGGAATGGCGACCCTATGCGTCCTATCTGACTACCACCTCCGAAAACACACTCGAAACCAATCCCAATAGACTGCTCAAAGCTGAAAATGCGGTGCTTGAAGGTGGAATCGAAAATGGAGTACTTAGCATTCGGCCTTTCTTACTCAAATCAGGAGCCACGACAATCCGTCTGTCTTCCGTGAAAATTGGCCAAGTTGAGCAGCAATCTGGTCAGCTCAAAGTCGAAAATCTCCCGATCGAATCCATTCAAAGTTTCTTCCCCTATCCCCTTAATATCGGCGGGCAACCGATTGCGTTGGCGGGCAACCTGAACGGTACGGTCTCGCTGTCTGGCCCTCCCAACAAACCCAACTTCATTGGCGCGGTCAATTTGACCAATGGCACCCTGAATGATCAACCGCTCCAGTCGGCTGTTGGTGCATTTAATTACGAAGATGGACGACTCAAATTCCAAAATACGATCGTCGCCAATTCCAGCGAACCCATCAAAATTGTCGGTGAATTGCCCTACGATCTAGACCTCCCCACAGGCAAAATTGCTAGCGCCGATCGATCCTTAAAAGTCACCGGACGGGTCAAAGACGAAGGGTTGTCGTTGCTAAATCTACTGGGTCAACCGATCGCGTGGGAAGGCGGTAAAGGTCAGCTCAGTTTCGATATCAGCAGCGCGCCCGATCAGCCCCTCAAAGTCCAAGGGGAACTGATACTTAATGGTGCAAAAATAAAAGCTCAAGCCTTACCTGAATCGCTGACCAATGTCCGAGGGCGGATCGTTGCCGACTTTTCGGGGGTTCAGGTGGAGAATCTTCGAGGTGAATTCAGTCGCGGAGAAGTGGTGGCCAATGGTTCGATTCCAGTCTTTGGCTTTACTCCGCCGGAACTACCCGAGGAACCCGTTGTTCAAAAAGATGCGGCTGGGAATGCGATCGTTCCCCTAACCGCCGTTCCACCTGTTGTCGCTACGGGTCCGCAAAAAAATCAGCCCTTAATTATCGATCTCCAGCACCTCGCCATCAATCTCAAAGGTCTCTATGAGGGCGGTGTCAATGGTCGCATGGTAGTTGGTGGCAATGCCTTCGAGCCTAAAATTGGTGGGAATATCACCCTCACCGATGGCCGTATTCTTCTCTCCGATCCGGTTCCTGATGCTGTCGCTTCCGGTAGTAATGGCAATAGTAGCGCAGCCTTTGAACTACAAAATCTCAAACTCAGACTCGGCGACAATATTCGTGTAGTCCGGGCACCCGTGCTCAATTTTGTGGCAAAGGGCGATTTGGATGTGACGGGACCGCTCGATAAGCTTCAGCCCAGCGGACGAATTGATCTGGAAGCGGGACAAGTCAATCTCTTTACGACTCAATTTGTCTTGGCGCGAGGCTATCGTAATTTTGCCGAATTCCGCCCCGAACTAGGACTCGACCCTAACCTCAATGTGCGCCTCACCACCTCTGTCCCGGAAGTCACCCGCACTCGCATCCCCACCAACAATATCAGTTCTGAAATTAACGAGTCTCTCAACCTCGCAGGGAATGTCGGCGGAGTCCAAACCATACGGATTCAGGCAAGCGTCCAAGGTCCAGCGAGTTTACTGACCAAAAATCTCGAACTCAAGAGCAGCCCCAGCCGATCGCCCACGGAAATTGTGTCGCTCTTAGGGGGTGGATTTGTGAATACTTTGGGTCGAGGGAATGATGCGACGCTGGGAATTGCTAACTTTGCGGGATCTGCGCTGTTGACCAATGTTCAAGGTGTGATTGGCAATGCGATCGGTCTGAGTGAATTCCGTCTATTCCCAACGCTGATCGGTAATAGTACCAATAGAAGCTCAACTTTAGGTATTGCGGCAGAAGCAGGTGTAGATATCCTCCGCACAGCCGATGGAGTGCCCATTCTCTCAGGGACGGTTTTGCGTGTCCTTACCGCCAACCAAGCGACGCAATTTGGTCTTCGTTATCGAATCAATGAACAGCTCATCTTCCGAGGGTCTACTGATTTTTCGGGTGATAATCGGGCTGTCTTTGAATTTGAAACTCGTTTCTAGAGTCCCGATCGTTAATTCTGCAACTGTTCAATCAGTTCAGACTTAGACAAATTCAGTAATACCCGCGTATAGTCTTCATTACTCATTGCCATCAGTCGTGGTATCACCTGTTCAAGGGTCGAATCTATTACTCCATAGCGCAATCGCATCAAATTGATAATAGTCGATCGGCGCTCCTGCTCTAATCCCTGCTCTAATCCTCGGATAATTCCCAGTTCTAGACTTTGACGACGAGTTTGCTTTTCCCATTCTAGATAAGCTTGTGAAAGTGCCATTAGAGTTCGCTTCTCCTCGCTTTCAAGTTGATTAGTTAGTTCTATACTAATACGCCAAGATACGAGTAGGTTCAAGGCGTTGGCCTGTTTTAGATCCGTGTCCCTCAGAAGAATGAGTTCTTCAATGGCAGATTCTTGCACGATACCTTTGCCCATTAACCGGATCCATAGGGTATCTGGAGTAGAGGGCAACTCGTTAATCGCCACGATCATCATTCTAAAACCCTTTTGAGTTTGGTAAAATCCCTCGCCAAACTCTGGGTCCAGTCCGATTGTGAATTCCTGGAGTAAACGATCGGAAACCTCTGCTGCCAAAATCCACAGATGAGCGGGGGCTTCGATCGTTACTGTCGGATATTCTCGTTTGAGCTCAGCCGTCAGACTAAACAATTTGACGAGACAGGTTTCAATATCAGCATGAGTGACGGCACTGCGAAAAGCGCTCCTCGCCCAGCACTGACAAATTGGGAATGACCCAATCCAATGGAGAAAGTAATTCTTGGAAAAGGCGTTTATTGAATTGATCGAACGGTTGTACTCACAGCCGATTTGTTGGGATAGTTTAATCAAGTCGGTTAATCCCGTTTGATCGCGTTGCGCAATGCCTCTAGTTTTTTCCAAGCCGTACCATTCTCTAATATCGATCGGGCCGTAACAAATGAATCTTCTAGCGTTAAACTGCTTGGATTGCTTGAACTAAATTGCGATCGCCACAGATAGAAACCAGTATTCCAAACCAACGGCTTCAACAATGCCGACGGCTCACCCTGAAGCGCTAACAATGCCGCCGCTGCCCAATCACTTGTCTCCATCAACGGCACCTCCCGATCGGCAAAACCATAATCACGGGGCGCTAAACTTAGTCGTTTAAATTCGCCATTTTCCGAAGTTCCAATAATCGCCGTCCGATCGCAGGCCAAATCACAACTGCCTTCTAGCCCTTTTACAGTTAAGAATGATAGTGTTCCGCGTAATGCAAAGGCTGCTCTAAACATTCCTTCCGTCGGCGGATGAACGTAGCCACAGACGATCGTTTGTGGTCCTGAATAAGGCGACCACATCAGTTCTAGGGTTGATAAGGGCGGACGTTTACCGATTTGGTCTCGGTAGGGCATTAGGGCTTGAGCTAAGGGGAAGTGATCGGGCAAATAGACAAATCCTAAGCCCACAGTTTCTAAGATTTCATGCACTTGCATCAAACTCAAACCGGACCAATCTACTCCTAAACTTTGCCAAAGCTCAATTAAGGGCAAACCTTCTTTTGTAGGAACTCGATCGCCCCCATGCTGGATCACAGGAATGCCTGCGGCGGATAATACTAATGCGGTCAAGGGACCAAGGGGAGCAGTGCGCGATCGGCCATCGTAGGGATAGCAAAAAACCCAGGGATTCCGGGAAAGGGTTGGGTTTTGCAGCAGTTGTGGCCCAAGCGCATCATAGGCATCCGCCATACCCGCGAGTTCTTCGCCCGTGGGACGCTTGATTCGGTGAGAAATTAAAAATGCACCGATTTGGGCAGGGGTCGCGTCTTGATGCAACATCATGCGCATGGCACTGTTTGCTTCCGATCGGGTTAAATTTTGACTGGTGTGTGGACCACTGCCTACTTTGCGCAGTAAGGCTCGGAATTCATGACTCATGGCGTTGCGTTCCGATCGGTGTCCCAGTACGAGAAAAAAGGTGCAAAAAAGTAACGTGCAAAAAATAAAGTTGATTAAATTTTAAAGAGCCTTTAGTTTAATACAAGTTTGTCCTGAGAACGCTGGTTTTGATGTTGACGATCGGCTTGGATTTGGGTTTGGATTTGGGTTTGGACAAGTTCTCGAAAACGGCGAATGGGCGGGATGTGTAGCCGATCGCTGGTGGTCACAAGTACAACATCGCGGGTAATCACAGGTTCAGTAGTAGGCCGCATAACCAGGGTTGGATCCAAATGGAGATCCGCAACCGCACCTTTAGGCAGCAGCGCCATCAGTTCACCCTGACGGACAACACCGCGAAAGGCATCAAGAGTATTCAGTTCTAAGACAGCATTGAGCGTCACGCCTTGTTTTTGAAACTGGTCTTGGACTAAACGCTGCATCCCATAGCCATCTTTAAACACCACTTGCGGATAGTGAACAAGTCGCTCCCAAGGCACCGCGTCATTTTGAGCTAGGGGATGATTTGCAGACATGAGGACTTGAACGGGTTCGGTGTAGAGCTTGTCTACAACCATTTCAGGACTGGCGGTCAGGAAGCGGTTATTCATGACAATGGCTATATCAACTAATCCATCTTTTAGAACTTTTAAGGCCCGATCGCTACCGAGAGAAGTGACACGGAGTTGGACTTGGGGATATTCAGTACAAAAGCGCTGCAAGACTGGGGGAAGCTGATAGGCACAGACGGAGTGAATGGCGGCGATGCAGAGTTCGAGCTGTTTGCCCTCCATTAGGTCTTGGAGTTCGGTGTTGGCCGTTGTCCATTCCTGTAATATTTTGCGCGCCCGAGGGATAAAGCATTCTCCAGCGACCGTTAGTTTGACGTGACTGGTTCGATGAAATAGGGATACGCCTAGGGTGGTTTCTAGAGTTTGGATTTGGCGGCTGATGGTAGATTGGGTCACGTCGCAGCGTTTGGCAGACAGTTGAAAACTTCCAGTTTCGGCGACGGTGAGAAAGGCTTGTATTTGTTCGAGACGCATCAAAAATGTCCTAAATTATTCTCAAAATTATGGCCAGCTTAAAGATGATGGCTAAATTAGCGCCATTCATCTAGGGCAAATTGTAAGCCTGACTTTAATTCAGCCGAAATTCCAATAGCCTGGATTTTTTGCTGAATGGTGGCTCGAACGATCGGTTCCGGGCTTGTCCGATCGATGTGTTGAAGGGCTTGAAGAATATGAAATCGCAACGATGAATCAGCCGTTGTGAATTGCTCCAATAGACCATCGATTGCATCGGGCTGGGCTAAGTTTCCGAGGGCCGTGACGGCCAATTTACGATCGGTTAACGCTAACTCTTGTTGAATTAATTCAATCAAATAGGTCACCGCCAAGTCTTTCAAATTACGCACACGCCCCAACGCCCGCAGCAATTCAGTTCGTACAAGACTCATGGTTTGCGAGGCTTTAAATAATCCAATTAACGCCTCTACCGTTTCAATCCGCAACAGCGATCGGACCAGTTCAATCGCCAAGGCATCGGGCAACGGGTGACTTTTCAACGCTCGAAGTAACGACTCTGTTGAATTGACTCCCAATCGTCCCAAACTCGTCGCCGATCGAATGCAAACAGCGCCATTGAGGTCCCACAGCAGCGGCGTTAATACTTCAATTCGCCGATCGCAACTTAAGGTCTGGCAAAAGGCGATCGATTCAGCAGCGGTTTCACGAATACGGGCGACAGGTGATTTGAGCGCTGGAATTAGGACTATAGCAATGCGATTATCTTGAAAATTTGCTAAGGCTGCGATCGCCGTGCAACAGACCTCTGTATCCGGATGCACCGCCAACTGCAATAACATTTCAACTGTTTCCACAGTCCGGAGATTGGCCAGAATTCGGACAGCCCATAAGGACCAAGATGCAGTCTCTAATCCACTTTCTAGCATGGGTTTCAAGACGGTCAAACTGCGATCGCCATACTGAGCCAGCACCGTCGCCGCCATAGATTGAACGTCAGGATTTCCTGACCTCAGCACTTCCAACAGCGCCAACATCACCCCATCGTCTTCCCAAGCCCCAAGGGTTCGGACGATAAACCATTGCACTTCTTCGTCTGAATCTGTCGGGTCATTTAAGGTGTCATTTAAACGGTTTAGAAGCGGCTCGATCGCAGTATTCCCCAACTTTGGCAACAGCTTAGACACATCCCACCGCACCTGAAAATCGCCCCATTCCAAGGCTTGCAGCAATCCATCTAAAATCTGCATCTCATCAGTGCGATCGCTAGTTTGGTTGCTAGGTTGATCGACAGATTGGTTAATCGACTGATCGATAAAGAACGATCGTTCGGCCAATTTACAAACCTCACCCCAATCTGATGCGGCGATCGCGGTTTCGAGTTCTGCGGCGAATCCTGCTCTAACTACTGTAGGGTCTGGACTAAGTTCTGCTGCCTGTTCCACCGATCGTTTCTCCATTGAAAATCTTACTGAAACCGACCAGCAACCCAAATATCATCGCCCCGCACCTCTATAGGATAGGTCTTCAAATTTTCGGTCGCTGGACCTTGTAATTGCTTACCCGTAATATCAAATCGAGACTGATGACAGGGGCAAATAAATGACTCCTGAACAGTATCCCAATTCACCAAACATTTCTGATGAGAACAAATTGGACTGACGGCGGACAAGACTCCAAGCTTAGAGCTACTCTTTTTCTTTGGGCCACGTATGACTAAAAGCGGTTCACTAGAAAAATGTTCACTGAAAATTTTTCCGTCTTCTTCTAATAGTTTGAGACTGCCAATATTCTGAAAGCCCGCCGAACTTGTTTTCCCGCAGCCACTCATCAAAACCAGCAGCCAACCCGTGCCAAATCGCCGTAAAAAGGCACGTCGCCCCGACATCAGGCTAGGCTCCGATCGTCCGAGCTTAAGTAATTTACGAGAATGAGGCGAAGTCTGAGTCATGGGAAATCGATCGTGACGTGAACAGCAAAGGTGAATTACTTAAAACTATAAGGCACTCCTAAAGACTTGACAGCTTAATACTAGTTACGCATACTTCGCATCCTAATTTTGCATCAAACCTATAGTTTCGTGATTTTAGATACGAAACAGTCTTTCAATCTCTTTTACGGTAATGCCTAGAGATTACGTAGATATTTCCCCTATTCCTAAACAAGCACTATGACTCCCGTATCCGAAAAGGCTCCTGCTGTAAAAGCCGATAAACTCAATAAATTTGAGAAGTTCAAGCTCGAAAAGGATGGCCTTGACGTGAGAGCTGAGCTGGATCATTTTGCTTCTATTGGGTGGGAGGCGATGGATGAAACCGATCGAATCCATCGTCTGAAATGGATGGGAATTTTCTTCCGGCCCGTAACACCGGGGAAATTTATGATTCGGTTGCGGTTGCCCAGCGGCATTATGACCAGTGCCCAATCCCGTGTTCTAGGAGAGGTAATTCAGCGCTATGGAGATGATGGTGTTGCGGATATTACGACGAGACAGAACATTCAACTTCGGGGCATTCGTATTGAAGATGTGCCAGAGATTTTTCAGCAGTTTGAAAGTGTTGGCTTAACTTCCGTTCAATCGGGGATGGATAATGTCCGCAATATCACCGCATCGCCTGTTTCTGGAATTGATGCGGCTGAATTAATCGATACTCGCGAATTGGTGCAACAGGTTCAGGACTTAATTACCAGCAATGGCCAAGGCAATCCCCGCTTTAGTAATCTTCCCCGTAAGTTTAATATTGCGATCGGGGGCTTCCCTGACAATTCAATTCATGCCGAAATCAATGACATTGCCTTTGTTCCGGCGTTTCAAAATGATGTAATTGGATTTAATGTTGTTGTCGGTGGGTTCTTTTCCGCTAGTCGAGTGGAAGCCGCGATTCCTATGAATGTGTGGGTTGCGCCGAGTGATGTTGTGGATTTGTGTGGCGCAATTCTCGATGTATACCGCGACAATGGACCGCGTGTGAATCGTCAAAAGTCGCGCTTGATGTGGTTGATTGATATTTGGGGGGTGGAAAAGTTTAGAGCTGAAGTAGAAGGACAATTGGGCCGATCGCTTTCTCCCGCTGCGGCAAAGGACGAAATTAACTGGGAAAAACGCGATCATTTAGGAATTTACCCTCAAAAGCAAACGGGTTTGAATTATGCCGGATTACATATTCCGGCTGGACGAATGGTTGCTGATGACTTTTTTGAATTAGCGCGCCTTGCTGAAGTCTATGGCGACGGTGAAATGCGTTTCACGGTTGAACAGAATGTAATTATCCCCAATATTCCTGATTCGCGATTAGAGCCATTAAATTCTGAAGTATTACTCCAACGCTTTAGCCCAAATCCTGGTGCCATTGCCCGTGGAGTGGTGTCTTGTACCGGAGCGCAGTTCTGTAACTTCGCCATGATTGAAACCAAAAATCAAGCGATTGAAATGGCGGCGCTGCTCGATGCAGAGTTGGATGTGCCGAAAGCGGTAAGAATGCATTGGACTGGATGCCCAAATTCCTGCGGTCAGCCTCAGGTCGCAGATTTCGGGTTTATGGGAACGAAAGCTCGGGTGGATGGCCAGACTGTTCCGGGTGTGGATTTGTTTATGGGTGGGAAAGTGGGCAAAGACGCTCATCTTGGCGAAAAGGTAATGAAAAGCATTCCGCTAACGGACCTAAAGCCATTCCTACGTCAGGTGTTGATTGAAAAGTTTGGAGCGACTCTAAAATCTGGAGTGACTCCAACAGATTCGACAACACTAGTATTGCCAGATATGAATGCTGCTCCTAGTACTGCCGCTGCCAATGTGGTGAAGCCCGCTACGTTAATATTTAGCAAATCTGGCCACGAGGTTGTTTGCGACAGTGGGAAATCTATTCTGAGCATTGCAACAGCGGCAGGGATTGCGATCGAAACTGATTGTCAGTCGGGAAGTCGCGCCACCTGTAAACAAAAGCTGGTTGAGGGCACGGTGGAATACCCGAACAATGCGCCAACGGCCTTAACGGATAGCGAACAAGAACATTATGTTCTCACCTGTAGCGCCCATCCAGTAGGTCGTGTGGTTTTAGATTTGTAGTTAGCGCCAAACTGCTCATTGATTGATTAATGGGCAATTCGATTGTTTTTTAGTAATTGTTCTCTATTTGGACTCAACATGATTAAGGGATTATTGTCCTTCACTGGACGTTACCGCATTCTACATTTAACGTGGTTCGCATTCTTTTTGACGTTTGTTTGTTGGTTTAACTTTGTGCCCTTTGCCACTACAGTCGCAAAGCAACTCGCCCTAACTGACATGCAAGTTAAAACCCTTGCAATTTGCAACCTTGCCTTGACCATTCCGGCCCGCATCATTATTGGTATGTTGCTGGATAAATTTGGTCCTAAAGTCACCTTTTCCAGTTTGCTCGTCTTTGCTCTTGTTCCCTGTTTTGGAACCGCATTAGCCCAAGATTTCAATCAATTGGTCATAAGTCGATTATTGATGGGGTTAGTCGGTGCTGGATTTGTGGTCGGCATTCGCATGGTCGCTGAATGGTTTGAACCCAAAGAAATAGGGTTTGCTGAAGGCATTTATGGAGGCTGGGGCAACTTTGGTGCTTTTGGTGCGAAGTTTGGATTGCCCTTAGTGGCCATGAGTTTGGCAGGTGCGGTGGGCGGGGCTTCCGGCTGGCGCTGGACTATTGCCCTCACGGGAATCATTACAGCAATCTACGGCATTATTTACTATAACAATGCCCAAGATACTCCCGATGGCATTGCCTATCTGAAACCCAAGAAAGCCAGTGCCTTAGAAGTGACAAGCATTCGTAGCTTCTGGGCTATGATGGTGATGAATTTGGGCTTAATCGGCGCATTGGAACTGTTGACTTGGCAATTGTTCAATGTGAAATTTCTATCTGAAACAGCAATGTGGATTGTCGGTCTTTTGATTGCATTGCTTTATATTTATCAGAGTTATCAGGCGTGGCAAGTCAATCGGGAATTACTACAAAATCACCGAAGCTATGATCCCAAAAGTCGGTATCAATTTCGTCAAGTGGCCCTACTCGAATTTTCCTATGTTGTAAGTTTTGGGGCAGAACTTGCTACTGTGTCGATGTTGCCGACCTTTTTTGAAAAGACCTTTGGTCTAGAGGCGACGATCGCAAGTTTACTGGCTGCGAGTTATTCATTTTTGAACTTTGGGTCGCGGCCCAGTGGTGGAATTATTTCCGATCGTTTGGGTAGCCGAAAATGGGCCATGGTCTTCTTTTGTATGGGCATTGGTCTCAGCTACTTAGTCGTGTCCAAGATCGATTCTAGTTGGGCGATTGGCGGTGCGATCGTAGCGGTTATGTCCTCAGCCTACTTTGCTCAAGCAGGGTGTGGTGCGACCTTTAGCATGGTGCCATTAATTAAACGGGAAGTGACGGGTCAGATTTCTGGAAACGTTGGCGCTTATGGCAACTTTGGTGGTGTAGTCTATCTCACGATTTTAAGTTTCTCAAATTCATCTACCTTTTTTGCAGTGATGGGGACAATGGCTTTGATCTGTGGGTTCTTATGCTCCTTCTTCCTGTTGGAACCGAAGCTGGAACATAAGGCTATTGCTGAGGATATAGTGGCCACGATCGGATAATTTTTCGTTAGCATTAAAAATTCGATCCCTAGCGTCCTTAAAAACTAAAAGCGGGAACCAGAATTTAATTCAAAGTCCCGCTTTTAGAATTTAATTCAAAGTCCTCCTTTTTTAGGGGGATTTAGGCAGATCGGGCATTTCTCTATTAGCCCGCATTTCGATCGCAAACGAATTACTGGATAACGCTTCTTTCAATCTTTCTTAATCCACAATAACGCGTTCTAAGAATGCCACGGCTTCAACATGAGTCGTTTGCGGGAAGAAGTCAGCGGGCTGAACTCGGGTCAAACGATAGTCATTGTTCTCGCACAAAATTTTCAAATCTCGCGATAGGGTTGCTGGATTGCAGCTCATATATACAATGCGATTCGGCTTTATCTTAAGTAACGTATTCAACACCCATCGATCGCACCCTCGACGTGGCGGATCCATTAATACAATATCAGGACTAATAATGACATCATCAATCCCCTCATCCGTAATCCCCATGAGCAACGGCAGCAAGGTTTCCACACTTCCCGCATGAAATTCTGCATTCTCGATACCATTCTTCTCAGCGTTAATCTTGGCTTGCTCAATAGCACTGGCCTGCATCTCAATGCCAATGACCCGCTTCACTTGTTTGGCTAGAGGTAAGCTCAACGTCCCAATACCGCAATAGGCATCAACGATCGTTTCATTGCCCGTCAAATTCAATTCTTGTTCAATCTCATAAAGCATCGCTTCGGCTTGCTCGGTATAAACCTGAAAAAAGGTATCGGGACGAATTTGAAATTTCAAGCCCCCAAACCGTTCTTCAATGTAACCCCGACCAACAATACAAAAGGTTTCAAGCCCAAAAATGACATTCCCTTTTTCATTGTTGATATTCAAACAAACGCCAACGAGTCCAAAGCGCTGCATCCATTCATTGCATTGCTTCCATAGTTCATTCAGTTTGCGATCTTTGGCCACGATCGTCAGTAGAAGTTCACCCGTGCGCCGACCCACTCTCAAGGAAATATGTCGTACATTGCCTTGATGAGTTTTCTCGTCATAAATCGCCCATTTTGCTTTACCAATATCTTTTTTGATTTCAGCGAGCAATGGATTTAAACGAACATCCTGAATCGGACATTGATTAAGGTTGACAATACTATGGGAGCCTTTTTGGTAGTATCCGGCGATGACGTGACCATGAACGATCGATCGCATTGGATCGCGAAGTTTAGCTTCCGGTTGATTCCGCTCTGCAATACTCAACGGATAGCTAGACTTATTGCGATATTGAAACGCTTCGCCGACGCTTAAGACTTCATCGACTTCGAGTTCATCACTAAATCCACCGATGCGTTGCAGGGCTTGCACTACTTGGTCGCGTTTGGATGCAAGTTGTTGGCTATAGCTCACATGTTGCCACTGACAACCACCGCATTTATCCGCGACAATACATTTGGGCCGCACCCGATCGTCTGAGGCTTGTAAGACATCGACTAATTGAGCGGTAGCATATTTAGTTTTGACGATCGCCATTTTTGCCAAAATTCGATCGCCCGGTACCGTATCTGGCACAAAAACGACTAGTTCATTCACTCGACCAACGCCGTCACCACTGTCACTGAGGCTTTCTATCGTTAATTCAACGCGATCGCCTTGTCGCCATTTCCGTATATCAGATGCTGTGGGAATCATTATGAGTTAACCGGAAATTAAGGGGGCGATGGGATGGAGTGAATGCAGTAAACCTAGTCGAATACGATCGGGGGGGTATCGACTATTTCTTTGCACCTCGGATAGCGACAACAGAACTATTGAAATTATATTGTGGCCCTTCGAGTTCTAAGGATGTGCCGATTTTGACTTTTTTATTACCAAATACAACCCCGCCATCCTCAGCGACTTTTGCATTGCCACTTAAAGTCATGAGCATATCGTTAGAAAATCGCATTTCTGGACGGGGATCGGGCAACGCTTTGACAGTACCATCGGGCTGGGGTACAGCCAAACTGCGGGGCAAGAAGTCTAATTTTTTCAGGTATACGTCACCGGAGGGTTCGTTGCGGATGATGACGCTGATTTTGTCCCCCGATTTAAATATACTGTTAGGATCAACAGCATTAAGTCCCCGTACGATAACATCTACTTCGATAGGTGAACCTTGGGCATAGGACGAGGTTTTGCCGGGTAGCAAGAAGATTCCGGCGACCACCATGAGAATGACTAGGGCGGCTCCTGCGTCTAGGATGCTAACTTTGCCGAAGAGTCTGCCTTTAGAATCCAGAATTGCCATGTGATGATTTCCTTTATTTCGAGATAAGAATCACTTACCCCATCCAAAATTTGTCACTCGTCAGAGTACCACATGTGTCCTGTCTCTAGAAAAATCGATGATCTTTAATTCTTGAGACTAACAAAATGGATTTGCGATCGGATTCTATTTAAATAGCTGATTAACTATCGAGATTATTTAGCGATCGGATACCAACCGCTGAAATCCCGACTATATCTTTGTTTAATTTTGCAATGGAGTCTGCATAAGATTGCCCAGACGATGAATAATAATAGACTAGACATAACGTCGGTACTCAATCCCCCCTAAAGGTTCCACGGGTCATGCCCCAGTTTAATATCCAGACGGATAG
>JAYUEU010000369.1:0-4069 GCA_043739065.1 Synechococcales cyanobacterium
AAATGAAATGAAATATATCATTTTCTCTATAAACAAAAGCAGATCCTATAATTTTACTAGAGCATAATTGTCCTAAAGCTACAATGATTAATGTCAGGAAATGCAATGGATACAATCGGGAAAATCTTAGGATGAAAAAATCCTTAGCAGATACGATGCCTTGATAAATGCGCTGTGGGTAAAGCCAAAAAAAGATGAATCCAGATAGTGAAAAGAAAAGATCGACCGCTAAATCTCCACTATTATAGAAGAGAAAAAATATATTAAATAAAGGTTGGTCTTCAATTTTAAAGGTTGATTTTAAGGCTGTCCCAATAAAAAAGTGTTGCCAATGCCAAAAAATGACAGATAGTGAAGCAACACCACGAAGAAGGTCAAGCGAGTACAGACGATTGGGGTTTTTTATTGATTCTGACATAGTTTAATTTGCCTCATAAAAATATTCCCTCACAATAATTTGCGGGGGAATAAGGAGTTATCATGTAGCTCAGAAAAATTTAAATCAGGTTAATTCCGCGCATGACTTTGAATAGCCCGATCGCTACTACAAAAGAACCGCCCAAAAACACAACGTACAAAATTGCAGAATCCATTTTATTTATCTCCTTAGACATTTCTCTACTTAGGACTATACAACGATTTCAGCACTATAGCGGATCACAACGTGGCACAATAGAACCCCTGCCTACCTCTCATCATCATGCAATCCATCATTCCTGTCGCTCTGCCCGATAAGCCTTATTCGATCGTTATTGCTCCTGGGAGCCTAGATACGATCGGCACCTGGATGACCGATAAACTGGATAGCCCTAAGCCTCTGGGTCGGAAAGCTCTTCTGGTTTCTAATCCAACCATTTTTAAGCATTACGGCGATCGGGTTCTAGAGTCCCTCGCAAATGCTGGTTTTACCGTTGCTACCGTTATCCTTCAACCGGGCGAACGGTATAAAACTCCTGCGACCTTACAAAAAATTTATGATGCAGCACTGGCTCACAGATTAGAGCGATCGAGTGTCATGGTGGCGCTAGGGGGTGGGGTGATTGGTGATATGACCGGATTTGCAGCCGCGACATGGTTGCGGGGAATAAATGTTGTGCAGGTACCGACGAGTTTGTTGGCGATGGTGGATGCTTCGATCGGGGGTAAAACGGGCGTAAATCATCCCCAAGGAAAAAATTTAATCGGTGCCTTTCATCAGCCAAAACTTGTGTTGATCGATCCGCAGGTTTTAAAAACGCTTCCGGTGCGAGAACTGCGGGCGGGGATGGCCGAGGTGATTAAGTATGGCGTGATTTGGGATGCGGACTTATTTGGCAAACTGGAAGCAGCAAAACGACTCGATCAATTGCGATTTATTGGTGATGAACTATTGCAAGATATTTTGTCAGCATCTTGTGGGGCTAAGGCGATCGTAGTTGCGAAAGATGAAAAAGAATCAGGGTTGCGCGAGATTTTGAACTATGGTCATACTCTGGGTCATGCGGTGGAAAGCATCACGCAATACAAAGTTGTGAACCATGGGGAAGCCGTTGGAATTGGAATGGTTGCTGCTGGGGAACTGGCGGTGAATATGGGGCTTTGGAAACGAGAAGAATGCGATCGGCAAAATGCCATTATTGAAAAATGTGGTTTACAAACAATGCTTCCTCCCAATTTAGATCTTTCTCAAATCATTGCTTTGACGCAGAATGATAAGAAAGTACAATCCGGCAAAGTTCGATTTGTACTACCTTCTACGATCGGTTCTGTCCAGATCAATGATCAAGTGACCCCGGAGTTAATGAACACTGTATTAAAAACAATGTAAAACAGCAGTTTTGACGATTTTGTATGGCTTTTTCACAAGAGGATGAAGCACCATGAAGCACCGTCATCTCTCCTGGGCAGATCGCCTTAAATACCGACTTTGGGCAGGTTTTTTGACGAAACCGAAAGGCAAGGATTGGATTTTTGCGATCGTTTTTCTGGCCGTCTATGCCGTAGTGTTTCTACCGATTGGACTCACTACTGGACTACTTCATTGGCAACCTTTAGCAAATCCTTGGATTTGGATAAATGTTTCGATCGCCTCGCTGATTATGCCGGGATTCAATGAAGAACTTATCTTTCGAGTGTTGCTCATTCCCCATCCGACAGAACCGATCGGACCGATTACCCGACAGAAAATAATTGTTTTAAGTTGGATTCTATTTTTACTTGAGCATTTGGCTCCTTGGACACCTGGCTTTTTTCACCAACTGCCTTTTCTGATAGGTGCTGGACTTTTGGGCATTCTTTGTACATTGTCCTATTTGCAGAGTCGATGTATTTGGATGCCCATGTTGATTCATTGGGCGATCGTTGTGAATTGGTTACTAATTTGGGGTGGTCTTGAGAAAATCCGATAGTTGAGACTTGATTATTTGACTCAATCTCTCCGGAAAAGGGAATTGTAGTAAGGACGCTTAATCTTCCTTACCTTTAGCGTAGCTTGGCCGAAAGTCATCAGGGATTTAGGAGATCGTATTGAGGAAATAACGATCGATGCCCTTCTATCGGCTCTAGACAACGACTAGCAAACCACCGAACAATAAAGAAACCGATCGGACTTAAAATATAAATTAAGAGAACTTATCTATGAATATTCATTATCCTAAATTCTCCACTTGCCTGATGTCCGATCGCCATAACAAAAGCTCTAGGAATTCCCAGAGCCAATCTAGATCACACACAATAACCAACAGAATTCAAGCCATTTGTCCAAATAGACCTTACGACAAAACAAACGATCGATCATAGGCATTACAAGTCAATACCAATGAAACCTGCTGTGCCGACAGATGCAATAGTACCAACTCATCTTGGCGCAACAGAGCAGGCTTATGCCAATACAACGACAACACCGCAAGCACCTCATCGCCCCAGATCACAGGAACTACCACATGGGCCTGAATATTCTCTGACACATAATACGATTGACTTGCTAGCTGTGGATCCGACGGAATATTCAGCGCCACCTGCATCTTCCGAGTTGCGATCGCCTCCTTCACCAACTCATTATCCACAATCCAACTAGCCGTCGCCCCATAACATCCCTGAGTCGCCGCCAACTGCGATTGTTCCACCAGATGCAAAACCCCACCATCCGCTGAAAAACTTCGACCAAAAGACTCTGCCAAAGGAATTAACGTCGCCACCATCGAGGTTGCATCCTGAGCCACCCGAACGATCGTTGCCAGTAATGCCATCTGCGCCTGCGATCGATTTAATTCCTCAGTGCGCTGCTTGAGTAATTCATAGGTTTCCGCCGCCCGTTGAACCACCGCCTTTAATTCCTCAGGGTCCCACGGCTTCGTAATATATTTATAAACTTGGCCAGAGTTAATCGCCTCCACCAAATCTTCCACATCAGTAAAACCAGTCAGAATAATTCGTACCGTATCTGGAAACTCAGGCACAGTCCGGCTCAGGAACTCAGTCCCCTTCATCTCCGGCATCCGTTGATCCGAAATAATCACCGCCACCTCCCCCTCTTGAGCCAAGAGTTCCAAAGCGCGCACACCACTCTCAGCTTTTAAAACCTGAAAATCACGGCGAAAGGTGCGATACAGCAGATCCAAATTATCTGGCTCATCGTCCACCACAAGCATCTTTGCCTTTTTCGGACGTTCAAGACTCATCAACTGGCGACTGATGCTATCCAAGTCCGGAATCGTGTATTCCATAAGTTCTATACAATGGCTGAATTTTCTGTTGATCTAGTTTTGCCCTAATTCGGTTCAAAATCAACATCCTTGAGCTACACATTCGCGAAAACCCGACCCAAAAACCCGGCACAATGGGAAAATACAAATTTCTCCCCACTTCCTGCTTCCATGCCCCAGTCTGATCTTCCCAGCAACCTCGAACAAACCGCCGCCGATCTCCAACTCAGCGACAGCCAATACCAACAAAAAATGCAACGTCGCCAAGCCGTCCAAGCCAAACGCCTGGAATCCTGCGCTGAACCCAAGGGTCTCATCATCGTGCATACCGGAAATGGTAAAGGAAAAACCACCGCAGCGTTAGGGATGGTACTGCGATCGCTGGG
>JAYUEU010000370.1:0-6172 GCA_043739065.1 Synechococcales cyanobacterium
ACAGTTCATTCCAGCGCCACCGATCGCAAATTGTGCCTGTAATGAATGCCCGTATATGCGTCTCAATACCTTAGAAAAACTATATCTAGCGATGCTCAACAAAACGCCCGAAATCACTATGGATGAAGCAACACGATTAGCCGCATTACGACCAATGCAACGGATGTTAGAAATGAGCTAAGCGATAGGAAAATTAATCCTATACTCAGATTCTATTTAATCAACGATCGGATAGCGATCGTTGATATAGGGTTGTGGGCTAAATCTTATAGGTTAAATCAATTATTGCCCTAACATTTGTAATTTATATAATCCTGCATACAATCCATCCTGAGCAAGCAATTGATCGTGGCTACCAGACTCCACCAATTCACCGCGTTTCAATACAAGAGTACGATCGATAGTGATTTAACTCAAGGGATCGATCGTATTCTCTATTTAGTTCTGAAATGACTCAAAACTTACTGAGGCGGCGTGAAATCACTTGAAGCTACGGGAGGCTTCGTCGAAGATTTCATGGGTTCGGTTTTGCCCGCTTGGGGTGGTTCCTTCAAATTCGGTAGGCTATCCCAATGCTTGGGAGGGGTAGGACTGCCGACTAAAACAATCGGACTCGGTGCATTCAAATCGATCGGAGGCAGATTATTGGATGCGGCTGAACTAGCTTTACCACACATATTAGAGAGATCCTGAACATTACCGTTCGAGAGTGTGATTTGACAAACTGAATCATCAGGTAAAGCGGCATTAGTCTTCATCTGAGTTGTTACGAATCCAGCCGTACCCAGCACTGTAGACACACATAGAAATCCAAGCAAAGCATACATTTTCTTCATGGCAATCATCACCTAAATAATATAGAAATATCGGGTATTGAGCATTAGTCATTCAATATCAGCCATTTACCAATATTGAATTGAAGCGATCGCGATTGAATTGAAGCGATCGCGCCGGGATAATTCCTTAATTAAGGGACCGGAACTGTAGTGTTACTTAGAGCACCATTATTGCGTAACAGTTGTACCGCAGGCATAAAACGCTCTAGGGGAACTGATCCATTAACGGTAGCATTTTGATAGGTAAACGATCCCCAGTGTAGTCCTTGAACGCGACTATTATTGTGTAATCCAGACCCAGAAGATCCAGGTAAGCTATCACACCGATGCATTAGAATTCCACTGACAACTTGGCCAAAATAACAGCCTAGGTGAGCGGTTGGTATCGTGCCACCGCCTGAATATCCAATCAAGTTAGTATAGGCATTCACAACGGTTTTACCGGAGTCGGCAACATTGGAATAATAGTTTTCGTTGCCAAACCAGCCTGTGGTGTTTCCTAAGTTAGTGCTAAACCGAACGATCGCCCAATCCTTCGTTTCATCCCCCATAGTCGCAGGAGACTTAGGGAGTGCAGTCCAATAATAATCAACGTTAGCCGCAGCATAGTAACCACTTCCATACTGTAAGGCGAAGGCTTTGATTTGACGGGGACCACGACCGAGAGAATCTCTAAGACAATGGGTATTGGTCAATCCTATATTTCGTCCTACAACAGTAAAGCTACAGGTATAGTACAGACCATTTGCGGCTTGAATATCTAATCTACCGATGGGTTGACGACCAGTATTGACCAACCAGGAATAGCTCGGTGTAATCCGATTGTCTACACCAATGATTGCAGCCTTCGCCACTAGGCCATTACCCACTAGAGTGGCTGAAACAGCAGCAAGAAGCGTAGTGCTAGCAGTGCGGACAGTTTTTGAGAATTGGCTGCGTTGAAACATGTTTTACTCCTAAAGGAATACATAATGCCTTGTACAAACCACTGTAGACACCACTACTGTAGACATATGCGCTATTGCCCCAACATTTGTAATTTATACAATCCTGCATACAACCCATCTTGAGCCAGCAATTGATCATGGCTACCGGACTCGACCAGTTCACCACGTTTTAAAACAAGAATACGATCGACATTGCGAATCGTACTTAAACGGTGGGCGATAATAATAGCGGTGCGATCTTCTAGCATATGTTCCAATGCCTCTTGAATCTGCGCTTCAGTTCCCACATCCAAACTCGATGTCGCCTCATCAAGAACTAGGATTCTCGGATCACGGATGGCCGCGCGGGCAAAGGCGATGAGCTGCTTTTGACCACCGGAAAGATTGGTTCCACGCTCTCGAAGCTGCGTATCGTAACCGTGGGGTAATTGCTGAATAAGTTTTGACACATTAGTCTTTTCTGCCGCTGCCTGAATCTCTTCTAGAGGATAGGTTTCACCCAGGGTAATATTGCTCTTTACATCGCCTGCAAAAATGAAACCATCTTGCAAAATAATCCCAATCCGTTTACGTAACTCCGCTTGAGGCAAATCCCGAATATCAATGCCATCTAACAGAATTCGACCTTCCTGTGGATCGTATAGGCGGCTTAATAATCGAATTATTGAACTTTTTCCAGCACCTGTGGGACCAACAAGCGCGACTTTTTCACCCGATCGGATCGTAAAGTCCAAATCATGAATCACGTATTCACCGGGCTTGTAGCCAAAGGTCACATGGTCAAAACGAATTTCACCCACATTCTTACTATCAAAATCCGAAATAGATTGAGTCGTGAGCCGATCGCGGATTTCTATTGGCTCACCCATCACATCATTAATCCGTTCGATCGCTGTAAATCCAGCCTGAATCGCCGTAAACTTTTCGGCAAACTGTCGCAATGGATCAAACAAAGTCTGAGCAAACAAAATAAACGCAGATAATGTACCAAAGTCTAGGGTATTACCCATAACGAAACCACCGCCAATGGCTAAGACTCCAGCAATAGCGACTAATGACACCCATTCCAGGGTTGATGATACTGCCGAATCATAAAAAATTGTGGCATCAACTTCTTGAATATATTTACGATTGGTCTTAAAAAAATTCTCACTATTCAGGCGTTCTCGGCGAAACAATTGCACCACACCAACCCCCAAAATGTTTTCTTGCAACATTGAGTTAAGACTGGAGAGTTCTTCACGGGCATCGTAGTTTGCTTTACGATACTGCTTTTGCCAATACACGATAAGCAGCGCTGTCGGCACCAACATCAGCACTAATAGCAACGCCAACTGCCACTGTTTCATGAACATCAGGACCGTAATCGACAACATCAATACCAAATCACCAATAATTCCGATCGCGCCCGTTGAAAACACTTCTCCCAATGCATCCACATCACTAGTCAATCGCGTAATCAATTTACCGACGGGAGTACGATCGAAAAAACGAACCGCTAACGAAGTTACATGGGTAAATAAATCGCTGCGAATATCGGCGGTGATGCGTTGTCCCGATCGTTGGACCAAAAATCCTTGAGTCGAATCACAAACAACACGAGCCACCATCGTCCCGAGCAGCAGCAATGCAATGGTGTTTAGCCCGTCATTAATGGGAATATTTTTTAAAAATGACCATCGAGAATCTTCTTGGCGCAGCAACGACACAACTTGGCCAACAAGAATAGGCTGTACCGCCCGCGCTAAAGCTGCCGGAATTAGTAAACAAATCGCGACAATAATGATGCGAGCATTTCGGCGGGCATAGGGGACGAGTTTTAGAAATAACCGCCAGTCGCTTGATTTCTCTTTGCTTGGTTTTTGTTTAGAGGGGGATGCGATCGTCATGAAGTGGAGCCTAAATCTCGTAAAGCCGGGTACTATTATCTCGCATTACGCACCAATCACATACTTTCGCCATTCTTGATGTGATCCTGCCTTAATGTGACGCGAGACTTCGTAAAACAGACTGCTATGGGGTTGGTGAGGCTGCCTTGATAATGGCATTCCAGCTTCTTTGGGTGTCCGATTGCCTTTTTTTGTATTGCATCGACTACAAGCAATAACAACATTGTCCCAGCTATCTTTGCCGCCCCGCGATCGAGGAATAACATGATCTAACGTCATTAGGCTTCCGGTCGTACCACAATATTGACAACTACAGTCATCCCGATAAAGCAGATTTTTACGAGTTAGCGGCACATCATTGTAGGGGATGCGAACATATTGGCGCAGTCTAATGACGGAGGGCATAGGAAAATCCGCATAAATAGGACGCCCTGTGTCTTCGAGCTGCTCTGCTTTTCCTTTAATTAATAAAACAACTGCTCTCCGCCAACTTGTGAGATTCAGCGGTTCATAGGAGGCGTTGAGGACCAGAACCTTGCTCATTAAATAGATGGGTGATGGATTATGAATAGTTATATATTATGCTAGCACAATTTCATCAAACCTGCATTTGGCGACTCACTGAGAAATTTGGACGATTTGGGTTAAATTTCGTCGATATCGGACAGGTGATTGATCGCTGACAATCGATCGTAAATTGTGTCATTTTATTTTCGGGCGCTTTTAGATTTCTGAAGTAAAATCCAACAGAAGTACATAGGCAGCATGAACAATGGCTCATGTGATGTAATGCGCTTGAAATCTAGGGACTAGTGTGTAGGGTGATAAGTGTGTCGGAATCAATCAAGCTAGAAGAACGATCGCGATGGAGTGGAAATAGTTTTGGGTCGTTTTTTAATGCGAACCTCCCAAAGGATGATTCTGTTTCAAATATTGATAGTGAACTGAATAATAGAGGAATTAATATGAGCTATGCGCCAATTCCTCCAGAGCAAGATCCGTCTATTATTCAGGCGGCTCGTGCGATTTATGAAACCTATTATACGGTTCATCCTGAGGTGACCGAGTTACCGTTGGGCGTGGCGATCGATCGCACCAGCTATCGCGGCAAGTTGATTTTTAAACAAAAGCCAGCGTTGTTACCGAAAGAATGCTTTATTCCATTTAGTTCGATTGATATGCGGTAATTTAGGGTGATTAGTGGTGATGGACGTTTTATTTGACGGTTCGGCGATTTTACTCGTTGCAATTTTGGGAGCGTCCATTGGTAGTTTCTTGAATGTGGTTGTCTATCGACTACCCGCCGGAATTTCCTTAAGCCATCCGCCCTCTCGCTGTCCCCATTGCTTAACCCCGCTTCGTAAACGAGAAAATTTTCCGATTTTTGGCTGGTTGATGTTGAAGGGGAAGTGTGCCCATTGTGGTGCTCCTATTTCACCGCGCTATCCGATGGTTGAGACGTTGGTAATGGTGTTGTTTTTGGCAACATTTTTGTTTTTTGGATTTTCGTTACACACGATCGGCTATTGGATTTTTATTAGTTTTTTGTTGGCTTTAGCATTGATTGATCTGGATACATTAACATTATCAAATCGATTAATGAAATCTGGATTACTCATTGGTTTAGCATTCCAAACGGCGATCGCGGCGGACGATGGTTCGGGACGCTCTAGTGTTTGGGGCTTTTTGTGGGCGGTGTTTTCGGCAGTATTGGGGCTGTGGTTATTGGATGTTTTGACATGGATCGGTCGTCTATGCTTTGGACCGAATGCAATGGGCGGCGGCGATGCGAAACTGTTTGCGATGATTGGGGCGTGGTTAGGTTGGAAGTTGATGTTGATGTCTGGCTTTTTGGCTTGTTTAGCTGGAGTTATTTTTGGGTTCGGGGCGATCGCCCTTAATTTACTAAAACGTGGGAATCCAATGCCGTTTGGGCCATTTTTAGCATTAGGTGCTATTGTATCGATTTTCTATGGTGATTTTTTAGTATCTGGATATTGGATGATGATGGGAAAATTGTATGGGAATTAGTCTTACGGCAATTATTGGCTTGTTAAAATATGAGAAAATTTAAGTCTACTTTAAAATATTTGATCTCAGATCATGCTTGGCATCAAGGATTGAAACGCGTTGAAAACATTAGCGCCAAAATTCTATCGATCGCATTAATCATTGTTATTTTCGTTGCACTTTTTGATCTCAGTCGTGTGTTGATTGAGAACATCATTCTGCTTCGCGTCAGTGTTTTGGGAAAGAGTCTATTTAATTTGTTTGGCTTGTTCTTAAATGTTCTAATCGCGTTGGAGTTGCTAGAAAATATTGGTGGATATCTCCAGAAGAACGTAACACAGGTGGAGTTGGTAATTGTTACGGCTATGATTGCGATCGCCCGTAAGGTTATTATTTTAGACTTTGAAAAAATCTCTTCACAGGAATTGATTGCTTTAGCATTATCTATGTTAGCCTTAGCCGCAAGCTATTGGGTTATCCGAAAAACCAA
>JAYUEU010000371.1:0-4673 GCA_043739065.1 Synechococcales cyanobacterium
TCGCATCGCTGCCCAACTCCGTCGCTGAACATCATAAGGACATGCCGCTCCAATGGAATTTTCGATCGCCGAACTCTTGGTTAATCTCGACAGTGACAAGCTAGTTGCTCCAAAAACTTTAGAGCAAAAGTTGGAATGCCAAGTGGAAGGCGATATCCGAAAGCTTCAAGTGGCGCTAGATGCCCTCGAAAAAATCGGTCTCGTCGAAAAGGAGCGTGGCAAATATCGTCGTCTGCTGGAAGAAGGCATCATCGAAGGCAAACTGCGCTGCTCCAGTAAGGGGTTCTGTTTTGCCATTCAAGACACCGAAGAAGCGGAAGATATCTACATCCGTGAAAGCCATCTCAACAGCGCTTGGAATGGGGATCGCGTCATGGTCCGAGTGACCAAAGAAGGAACCCGTCGTCGATCGCCTGAAGGTGAAGTGCGCTTGATTTTGGAACGATCGAACCCGTCCATCTTGGCCCGCTTGAAAAAAATAGACGATGGCACCTTTCGCGCCGTCCCTCTAGACGATCGGCTCCTCTTTGAGGTCAACCTCGAACCTACAGAACTTGACCTTGACTCCGCTCTAGAACAGTTAGTCCATGTCGAAGTTCTCCGCTATCCCTTAGGCAACAGCGGACCCAATGGCAATGTAGTCAAGCTATTGGGCACGGACGACGCAGCGGATGACATTGATATTGTTTGCTGTAAACATGATCTCACGCCCATCTTTCAGCCCCATGTTATGGCGGCAGCAGCAGCGATCCCACCCAAAATTTCTAAAATCGAGATCAAGCGTCGGATGGACCTGCGGAAAGTCACGACTATTACGATTAAAGCCAAGGAAAATGACAGCGCTGATGATGCCATCACGTTGGACTTCCTAGAGAGCGGCCATTGGCGGTTGGGCATTCACATTGCAGATGTCGCCCATTACGTCCAAGCCAACACTCCTTTAGATCGTGCGGCCCAAAAACGAGGCATTTCGGCCTACCTCGGTGAACTTGTCATTCCCATGTTGCCGGATGCGTTGACCAATGAGGTCTGTTCCCTACAAGTCGGAAAAGATCGCCTATCAGTCTCCGTGTTGTTGATCTTGACCCAAGCCGGAGTTGTGCTGGAATATGAGATTCAGCCCGCGATTATCTCCGTTGACTATGCCCTCAGCTATGCCCAAGCCGAAGCACTCCTGGCCAAAGAATCTTCCCCAGAACTGGATGCCTTTGCTCCGATCGCAGAAATGCTCAGCAACCTCGACCAAATCAGTCATGCCATCAAAGAGCAACGTCGATCGCGGGGAGCCTTTGAACTGAATCTGCCTGAAAAAATCTACGCCCGTGCGGATGGAATTGAAACCCCTGAAGAAGCCGATCGGTACACTTTCAGCAAATTCCACTACGACGATGAAGGCGCACTCGGAGCCGTTGTCGTGTCCAGCAGCCTCCCCATCCACTCATTGATTGTGGAATTGATGCTGTTGGCCAACCAGACTGTGGCTCAGCACCTGCAAGCCCTGAAAATTCCAGCAGTCTATCGAGTTCATCCTCAACCCGATCTTACAGCGGTGCAGGATCTAATCAAACTCGCTGCAGGAATGGGATTAGAACTTAAACTGGGCAACGAAGAAGAGGTCACCTCCCAAGACTTCCAGAACTTTACTCAGCAGTTTGCCGAATCCAACGCCGAACGGGTTTTAACTTATCTACTACTCTCAACCCTCAAACCCGCCTTCTATAGCACCACGGCCAAGCCTCACTTTGGTCTATCTCTAGAGCAAGGCTACGTCCACTTCACGTCCCCTGTGCGACGCTACCCTGATTTGTTGATTCACCGAGCGCTCCATGCCGTCTTTGAAGAAGGCCGCGATCGTAAATCAGCCCGATCGAAAGAAGGCATCGACATTCGTCACAGTGACTGTCACGGCGAAATCGGTTGGAGTGTCCTCCCCGACAAACTTCAGCAAGAACTGACGGCCTACTTCAACATGGTGGTTAATCACCTGAGCGAACGAGAAAAAGTTGCTCAAGATGCCGAGAATGATTTGGAAGGGCTGAAAAAAGCCGAACTCATGCGAGAACGCACGGGTGAAATTTTCCACGGCGTAATTACAGGCGTTCAATCCTACGGACTATTCGTGGAAATCGAAGAACTCCTAGTTGAAGGCTTAGTCCACGTCAGTTCTCTTAAAGATGACTGGTATGAATTCCGATCGCGTCAACAAATCTTAGTTGGACGGAAAAATCGGAATCAATTCAGACTGGGCGATCGGATTGAAGTCCAAGTAAAAAGTGTGGATTACTATCGTCAACAAATTGATCTGATTGCAGTTAGTGGTGGAACTCAAGCCCCAGAAGATTACTTCAACAACCCAGATGAAGATCAAGACTACGAAGAACAACGTCAAGAATTTGACTCTGATGATGATTAAAATAAGAGGATGTCAATGATTGATCATTAGATTAGATCATTGACTACTTTGCTATTACTTGTTTTAAGCGTGAGACCAGATCCATGACTCGTCCCTTAATTGTCGGTGTTTCGGGTGCGTCAGGATTGATTTATGCGGTACGCACTCTGAAGCATTTATTGACCGCTGATTATAGTATTGAACTCGTGGCTTCTAAAGCGGCCTATATGGTTTGGCTTGAAGAAGAAGGGATTAAAATGCCGATTGATCCGATCGCCCAAGAAGCATTCTGGCGTGAAAAATCTGAGGTTGAGTCCCTAGGAAAATTAACCTGCCATGCCTTTGGTAATGTGGGAGCAAATATCGCGAGTGGGTCGTTTCGGACATTGGGAATGCTGGTGATTCCTTGTAGCATGAGCACGGTGGGCAAAATGGCGGCGGGGTTGAGTTCAGATTTGCTAGAACGATCGGCAGATGTTCAACTCAAAGAAGGTCGAAAGCTGGTAATTGTGCCCCGTGAAACACCGCTCAATTTAATTCATCTTCGCAATTTGACAACGTTGGCTGAAGCCGGAGCGCGGATTGTTCCAGCCACTCCCGCTTGGTATCACCATCCAAAAACTATTGATGATTTAGTTGATTTTGTGGTGGCGCGGGCTTTAGATCAGTTTGATATTGATTGTGTAAAAATCGATCGTTGGAAAGAACCGACACCTTAGTACAAGCATTGTTGATTGAGGAAATCTTTGGCCATTGTAGTAAACCCTTTCGTTCTCAAGAGGCTGACTATTCTGCTCCATACACGATCGAATACGTACACGATAGGACTAGTATTTTCTAGCGCCAATACGCTGGGCACTATAAATTCCATCATGCCCAGAGAACAAATAACTCATCACACAAGCGATCGCGATAAACACTCCCGACTCTGCCCCAAATAATTCCATTCCCATCAATATCACCGCGATCGGAGTATTCGCCGCCCCACCAAACACGGCCACAAATCCCATCCCCGCGAGCAACGGCATAGATAAGGGCAGAATAGTGGATAAAAAATTCCCCAATGTTGCCCCAATAAAAAATAACGGAGTCACCTCACCGCCCTTAAATCCAGTCCCCAACGTCAATGCCGTTAGTCCAATTTTTGCGGCAAAATCCCAGGAGTTTAATGGTGTTTCAAACGCATTAACAATCGTAGGAATCCCTAGACCAATATATTTTGTAGAACCGATCGCGAATACAATTAAACCCACAATTAAGCCACCTATAGCTGGACGAAGGGGCGCATAAGAAATATAGGTTTTAAATAATTGATTAGTTTTATGCGTGAGTTTTGCAAAGACCATTGCAGTCAGTCCAAAGATTACGCCCGCGAACACGGCTGCTAATAATGTCACTGGCGTAAAGACTACACTCTCAGCATGACGATAAATAGTATGGTGTAATCCCAAAAGGAGTGTCACCCGATCGCCCACAATCGCCGCAATCAAACAAGGAAATAATGCGGTATGCCGAATCGTCCCAATAGCCAACACTTCCAACCCAAACACAGTCCCCGCCAAAGGTGTACCAAACACCGATGCAAAACCACCACTCAATCCCGCCATTAATAAAATGCGTCGATCGTCCGGTTTAAACTTAACAATATGATTCAATTGATCCGCCAAAGACGCTGCCATCTGTAATGCGGTACCCTCGCGCCCTGCGGAGCCACCGAGCAAATGCGTCAGAATAGTTCCCGACAAAACCATCGGAACCATTCGCAAAGGAATCGTATTACTCGCCTCATGGATTTCTTGAAGAAGCAAATTATTGCCAGCTTCGATACTTTGACCATAATGCTGATATAGCCAGCCCGTAATGAAGCCGCCGACCGGGAGAAATGCGATCGGAACCCAGCCATGAGCCTCACGCCATTCCGTTGCCCATGTTAAAGACATTAAAAGTGCTGCCGAACTAATTCCCGCCAGCACCCCAACACAACAAGACACCCCAAACCATTTACTTAATTTGGATAACGCAATGAACGATTCAACGTGAGGACGAGGTTCCATAGCAAATATAGTCAAGTTCTAGGAAAGACGTTACCCACAAATCTACCCGCAATCAGAATCAGATCCCAATTGCGGTCCGCGTCCTCGGGTGAAATTAGCCTTTAACCCTTGTATCCGTCATTCCCATAATCTCGTACCCCGCATCCACATAAAGCACCTGGCCTGTCATCCCACTGGACAAATCACTCGCCAAGAACGCCGCCGTATTTCCCACTTCCTTCTGACTC
>JAYUEU010000372.1:0-5177 GCA_043739065.1 Synechococcales cyanobacterium
GTAGATTACTACTCTATTTTAAATTAGCTTACTAATAAGCACCCGTATGGACCATATTGGATGACTGAATCTGATTAGATGAACACATGCTCAATCTCATAATTTCCTGCTTCACATCTATCTCATGAGGTAACTATGAAGTGGTTTTGGAGATGATCCGTAGAGCTAATAATTTAAATGTAATTATTGTTTCATATATTGTTTTAGATCTTGAGATTTTCCGATCGAAAATTAAGCTTATTTCTATGAAAAGTTAGCTAGAAAACTAGAGTTAAAAGCATTAGAACTTTATCAATAGACCAACATGACACTGAACTAAAACAGTACTCAGTAGTTCAAATTGAATGTTTAGTTCCCCCCTATTTATTATATCTTATTAGAAGAATATTTACAACTACTTTATAGAGTATAAACGGCTGTAAATGAGTGTTATTACGGTATTCCTTAGGGAATTACACCTTATATAAGTGATCAAGAGGCAAATCTTCGATCGTAAATCTTCTATTTCTTGCTGATTATGTCTAGAAGTTGAGAAGGTTAGGTTGGGACTTACAATATCGAACCATTTTCACGGTTACAGCCATCATGCACCAAACTCATTCTCTCGTCCGTTCGTCCCGCTCCGTTTCGGTTCCCTCGCAAGTCGGCGTGTATGAATGCGAAGTTCGTTTGAAATTTCGGATGATTGAAGAAGGGAAGCTTCCGACGGATCGTGCAGAGCTTCTGGAAATGCTTCTCGAAGCCTATGGTTATGGCACGGATGAATATTTAGAGCCGTTGCAGGTGGAAGTGCGGGCGGAAGCCATTGAAGAGCTGTCTGCTTCTCCTGAGATGCGACGACAGTTGATTCGATTGCGGAATTCCAAGGAGTTGGCTTAACCCTTTTTTGACTTTAACTCTGGAAAAAGACTTTAAAAGATTTGGGCTTAGATGGCCATCTAGTTTGGAATCTAGTTTAAGCTGAAGATCCAAGCAAGCTTCGGTCGTCTCGACTGGGTTTTCAGGTAATCCTTAAGCCGTGCATTTCCCATGACGATCATTTTAGATTCAGCCCGCGATCGTGCCCTTGATTTGATTCGGCGCTACAAGCATCAAGTCGATTATTTAGCCATTCGGTTAGAAGCCTCCGAGGGGTCTGATGTCTTACTGCGCGGGTTCCGTGTGGAGACCCTAAGTGAAGGTATGGCGATCGGGGGTCATGTGCGAGTTTGTCATCGCGGCGGCTGGGGTTTTTCCAGTTTCAATCGTCTTGATCAATTAGAAATGCGGGTTGAGGAAGCGATTTCGGCGGCGCGCTTGGTGGGTACTGAAGAAACGATGATGGCGGAGATCAAAATCATCGAAGAAGTTTGTCAAATGCCTATGGAAAAGCGCGATCCTCGTCACGTTAGTTTGGCAGAGAAAAAAGCGCTTTGTGAACACTATGGCGAGGTTCTTCGCAGTGTAGACAGCCGTATTACCACGTTGTCTGTGCGCTACGGGGACTTGACGCAACGATCGGTCTTGGTCACCTCTGAAGGCACCATGATTGATCAGACTTGGGCGGATTTGGAAATGCGGTTTTCAGCGACGGCTCGGTCTGGAGATCAAGTTCAGACGGGACGGGAAACTATGGGATCGCGGCGTGGGTTTGATGATTTACGATCGTTAGAAGTTCAAGTTCAAAGTGCGGCTGAACGTGCGGTGAGTGCACTCTCGTTGCCAACTGTTCAGGGCGGAACTTATACGGTAGTGATCGACCCAGTTTTGACAGGATTGTTTGTGCATGAAGCGTTTGGGCATTTGTCTGAGGCGGATATGGCCTATGAAAATCCTGATTTGTTGGAAACCATGAGTTTGGGTCGAAGATTTGGGCCGGAGAATTTACAGATCTTTGATGGTGCAAAATTGCCGGGGCATCGGGGTAGTTATTTTTATGATGATGAAGGGGTTCCGGCGACGAATACCCAGTTGATTGAAAATGGTGTGTTGGTGGGGCGACTTCATTCTCGTGAAACGGCGGGAAAACTCGGTGAGATGCCGACGGGAAATGCGCGCTGCTTGAATTATCACTATTCGCCCATTGTCCGCATGACAAACACTTGGATCGATCGGGGTTCAACGCCTGTCCATGATTTGTTCAGTGGGATTAAGGAAGGCGTGTATGCAAAAAATTGGCTAGGCGGGATGACCAATGGGGAGATGTTTACCTTCACGGCTGGGGAAGCTTGGATGATTCGCAATGGTGAGTTGGGGGAAGCGGTGCGGGATGTGACGCTTTCTGGTAATGCGTTTCAGACGTTGGCCGATATTGAGGGCATTGGCGATGATTTCTTTTGGGATGAGTCGGGCGGTTGTGGAAAGGGTGGCCAAAGTGGGTTAGCGGTGGGCTGTGGTGGTCCGAGTTTGCGGATTCGAGATGTGGTTGTGGGCGGGGATGCGGAGGACGATTAGAGCTGCCCCTCAATCCTTCTGTCATAGCGACTTCATTACCTGCAAAATTCCGATCGGTCTGTGAACCATATCTGCTCCACAATCCTCGCCTCAGGCGCACCGATCGGGCTTGAGCAATCTTAAGTTCAGACACAAATATTCAGATGATTCGATACTGATTCGATACTGTTTGACGCCTCTCATAAATTAGTATCATGCCAAGTAAAAACATGCCGAAAATACTAATTGTTATGGGGGTATCAGGCTGTGGTAAGTCGTTCATTGGCGATCGACTAGCGCAAGTTCTTGGGGGTGTTTTTGCAGATGCGGATGATTTCCATCCATCGGCAAATATCGCAAAAATGGCCAATGGAATACCGCTGAATGATACCGATCGATCGCCTTGGCTAGAAATCCTACGCGACCAAATTGAATTGCACCAAAAAACTGATAATTACTATGTGCTGGCTTGCTCAGCATTGAAGCAACTTTATCGCGATCGGCTCCGTGGAAATGATTCACCTGAAACCCTTATTTTTGTCTACCTCAAAGGCTCCAAAGCATTAATTCGACACCGTATGGAAGCGCGTGAACACTTTATGCCCCCAGCGTTACTCGACAGTCAATTTGCAACGCTGGAAGAGCCAATCGATGCGATCGTGGTTGATATTGAGTTATCCCCCGATGAAATTATCACGGCGATTTTGAATCAATTGGCTAGTAATTGACTTTACAGTAGTTTTTCTAGACCATAGACCAAGGACTTGAGGGCTATTGCTTTTCGGATACAAAGCTCGACACCGGGCATGTAGCAACCCCGATCGGTGGCTTCGTGTTTAATGGTGTAAATTTGTCCGGCAGCTCCGAAAATCACTTCCTGACGTGCGACAAAACCGGGAAGTCGAATGCTGTGAATGCGAATATTTTCCTCTGCCAATCCGCCTCGAGCACCGGGAATAGTTTCGGTTTCTTCAACGAGTTGAGCATTGTAAGTTTTTCCCATTTCAGCTAGAAGTTGGGCGGTTTGGGCGGCGGTACCACTGGGTGCGTCAGCTTTTTGATTGTGGTGAAGTTCGATGATTTCAACATTGTCAAAATACTTAGATGCCTGCAATGCGGCTTGTTGCATCAGCACGACTCCAATACAAAAATTAGGAGCCAAAATGCAGCCTGTACTGGCCTTGTCTGCAAATTCGGTCAAATCCTGAATTTGACTGGTGCTCAATCCGGTTGTCCCCACCACAGGCCGCACTCCATAGGCGATCGCGGTGCGAATATTGCCATACACTGCACTCGGATGGGTGACATCGACTACTACACCCAGTTCCCGTTCTTGAGACAACATGGCCATCATGGGTTCATAGTCTTTGGTAATGGGAATCTCTAGCGGTCCTATTCCAATCACCTCGCCAATATCTTGACCTTCCCATTTTGGATTGTGAGCTACTGCTCCAAATAAATCTAAACCCGGTGCATTCATAATGGTTTTGATGATTTCCCGTCCGATTTTTCCGGTTGCCCCATTAACGACGACTGGAATACCCATGACTGCTCCTGTATTGACAACAGATCAACTTTAAGCGATCGTAGGGCCGTTTCTGCCTTACACTAAGGGATATAAGGCGATTTTCCGGTATGATCTTCCAAATTTATCCGGCGATCGGTAATGGCTGAACTTCTGCCTAATTTACCTGCCCAATTTACAATGTATTCGAGCTTCCCCTTTTCGAGATCGTTTCCATGTTACTAACGGCTGAACTTCTGTTGAATTATCAACGATGTAACCGTCGTGCGTTTTTGGATGTCTACGGCGACCAAACTGTGCGAGACGAAATCAGTGATTATGTTATTAAACTCATCCAAGATAGTGCTGATAATCAACGTGCTGTTTTAAAAGAACTCGGAATTCCCTATCAGAAACCTAATTATCCTAGACACAATTGGGAGGCTGGATGTATCGCCACCGTTGCGCTGATGGAACAGGGTGTAGATTGCATTTATCAAGGGGTGTTGCTGACGGAAGAGAATGGCGTAACCTTGGTGAGCAAACCGGATCTTTTAATTAAACAACCCGGATTGTCTCGCTTTGGCGATTGGCTGTATGCACCTATTGAAATTAAGCTGAGTAAACGATCGAAGGCTGAATATCAAATTGTAGTCGCCTATCATATGAAGGTATTGGCTGCGGTTCAGGAAGGTTGGAGCGAGTCGGTTCAGATTTATTTAAAAGATAAAGGCGCATCGGATATTGATTTGTGGGATGTGTTTCCTAAAATGGAAGAGGTCTTGCAGGCTTGTATTGAGGCCATGGGACAGGAATCGCCCCCGGAAGTCTTTATTTCTCGTAATCGTTGTAGTCTTTGCCAATGGTATACCAGTTGCTATGACATTGCTAAATCGACAGAGCATTTATCACTGCTGCCCGGTGTGACGCAACTTCGCTACAACGAGTTAGTGAATCTAAATATCACGGATATTGAAACACTGGCCGTAATGGATCCGAAATTGCTAGATAATGTGCCTGGATTTGGCTCTGATGCGGCTCGTCGCTTAGTTCGGCAAGCTCGATCGTCCTTGGATAATGTGGCGTTACCGACAGACGTTTTTCCTATTAATATTCCTATTGTTACGATGTTGCGATCGGAGCTTTCCGATAGTCCAATTGAACTTTATTTTGATATTGAATCTGAGCCGTCGTTAGAACTAATTTATTTGCATGGTGTATTGGTTGTCGATCGGGAAAACAAGACAGAAGAGTTTCATTC
>JAYUEU010000373.1:0-30693 GCA_043739065.1 Synechococcales cyanobacterium
TCCTAATGGTTCTGTCTTCGATCTCTTACTCCGCTGAGCACGCGCTACAGAATGCTCTAATGCAAGATCAATAAGACTCTGTAAAGTGTGTGGACGATCGACAATCTTACATATTTTAAAGTAGTCCTCAGTTGGCATTGCTAGCCCCTTCCAATAGTGTTCATCTGAATAGTAGTTTTTTTTCAACTTTGTAGGTGTTGGAATAGTTTCATCGTTAAACTCATCAGGTGTCATGACTCTCCAACTTTTACGTCCGTTTTCAATATAACCAATGTATTGAACCACTTCGTTTTTTACCCATAGCCTCATCATTGCTGTTCTTTTACATCTATCTAGAATAACTCCACCATACCTAGAACCATTGATTGTTATGAAAGGTAACCAAAGATAGATCGCCAGTATATTTCGTTGGTTATCCCAATCAATTTCCGCGATTGGATTCTGTTTATTTCGTTCAAATCGTAGCGATTTACCAGTCGGTTTTTCTGTTAATTTAAAATTATTCGATCGTGCAAACTGGTATATTTTTTCTCGTATCAAGTCAGCAGACTGTATTTCATGAGTGGAAGATTGTCCAATAATGGTTTGAAAATTTTTGGGTGGGCTAGGAATATCTTCTATTTCAATATTGCTAGACGAAGGTGAGATTTTTACACTCAATTTCTCTATCTGACTATCCCATTCTCTTAAAGTGAAGAGTATATTTTGACCGGATACTTGAGCAGTATAAGAAAAGAGATTAAATTTTAGCTTATGGTGTTTAAGAGTAGAGTGAGTGCGGCTGTTGTATTCAGGCGAAATAATATATAGATCAATTGGTTGTGTATAATCAACTTGTTCAGAAAAGGGACGTTGTTGACTTAAAGCATCGAAATAAGATGTTATTTGATCGATAACATGAGAATCTCTAACATTCTTGAGTTCGATAATCACGAGTTGTTTTTTTGTCCCCTTTGCTAAAATATCGCATATTCCTTCTCGGCAACAGTACTGACGTTTTAAAGGTTGCAGCCCCATCTCCTTCAGAACCGTATTCCAAAAGAATAGCTCTAGATGTGCTTCTGTCTCAAATTGTGCATTCTCACCATAAAGTCGAAACTTAGGTAGTATAGAATTATGATTGATCATCTAAGTAATTGAATATGGATAATACTTCGTGAGAAATAGAGGAATCGGTATGTAATTGTGATTACATCTGAAATAACCTAGAACACTAAGCGAGAATTTTATCAGACTGAACCATAGCAACTTCCTTAGATAAAATTTGGTAGTTTCTATAGTGTTCCCCTTATTCAGGTCAGGGTATCAATCAAAATTTATTGCTAGTACATACAGGAGATCATAGAGTGATTTTCCCCGATCGAACTGGCATTAAAAATATGCGATCGACTTTGAATTTTAGAGGGGCGATCGTAAATCAAGTGCAAGAACAGGTTAATCAATACGTGTAGTAATGATCGGATGTCGGGATTTGAAGATGAGGGCCGGGTTGTGTCGAAGGAAGATGAGGCGAAGTTGGCGGCGACCGTGTAGTTAGACAAATTTGGGGCAAAAGGGAGGGGCGATCGTTCTTCCCTTTTGTCTTAAAAATGACTTAGATTCAATCAAAAATCATTTGAAGAGCTTAACCAAGAATCCCCCGTAATTAATTCACAGAGGATTGGGGATTGCAGTTTAGTCAGCATTTCAATCTGTATTAATGAAGCGCTAAATTATTTAGACTTGGCACAGCAGATAGAATCTTGGAAGCATTAGGTAGACTTGATTGACTTAGAAGAGCTTCTAAAATAGGGCGAACTGTTCCACTATTGATGAGGCTAGAAACGGCATTGAATGAAGTTTCCAAAACATGACTAGTAGTGGGTTTAGAAAGCGATCGTTTAAAACTATCAGCAATCAAACTATCCACTTGAGTTGTCGGATGAAAGTCATCCCAATAGAAGAATCCTTCCGGATTGACGGGATTGATTTGATCTTTTAATGGATCTTTGAGATTGGTAAATCCAAACTCCTGTGGACGCTGGGCGATCGCCTCACCCAAAGAGAACAAATCTACCTGTGCAATATCGACCTTTAACGATCGTTCAAGCTGGATTAACGTCTTTTCCAAAACCACATTAAATCCAATGCTAAAAGCACTCGCCACCGCACTCAGCCCCTGTTGCACCAGAAGCGGCGTACGTCCGAGATTGGGTAAGTTAGCAATAGCGATCGTCGTTGCACCTAGGTGAGCCAGTTCCGTCACGGCTGTTGCAACATTCTGCACACTTTGCACCACTGCACCAAATAGTCCAATAAAACTCTGCACATTCCCAGCCATAACCCCTTGCAGTAACGTCGGTGGCAATGTCAAGAAGTCATTACCACCCGCAAATATGATACTCAAAGCATTTGGATTTGCAGGCTTAGAACCGAGGAGAGTATGATACTGATCGACTTCAGTCAGCAGTCCCGGCAATGGGGGCAACGGAATACCTGGCAAGGTCAAAGGTATAATATTTGCTTGTCCAGTCGTAGCGCCACCGATTGCAAAATTCAAGACTTGATTGGGTTTCAAACCTAATTGAGGAGCCAACTGATCTACCCAAATCGGGCCATTACTAAATCGACCTTGAAAATAAGGAGCGGCTGGAAAGAATCCTTGTAATGCTGCAAATAAATTCCCCGTGTCCGACAGACTGTCGCCGAAAATGACGATTTGATTATAATTACGATTGGGAATGGTATTTTCGGGATCGATCGCTAATATTTTCGAGAGACGATCGAAGTGATGATAGTTTTGGGAGCTTTGTGTCCAGTTATAACCGCAAGCTTGATCATAGGAAGAACCCTGCGATCGCGTCAGTCGTTTAGAATGTGACTGAGAATGTGACCACTTCAGATCAAACAATTCATTCAATGGAAGCTGTAATGGGGGCATTAAAAACTCCAAGATATTTTATTTGGTCAAAATGTATTGTGAAATAGCAACTGATCTTAAGATATACGGTTTAAATAGAATTTTTCAATTATTGATCACAGATCTTCACAGGCAAAATGGCCGATTAATTGTTTGAGTATCCTCACTAAATTAGCCGATAATTTTCATCAAGATGAAGTCAAATCCGATCGCACTTTACGCTAGAAAATTTACCTCTTCTACGTAACATTCGTCAGGGCGTTGTTGTTTTGGCGTATTGAACAAACGTCAGCAACTTTTAGAAATGAGATCGTTTAAATGATTTAAACGGCTGACGATCCATCGTAAATCAAGTACAACAACAGACTTATCAATATGTGTGGCAACGATCGCAGTAACCTTCTATATTTTGATTGATAACAGTTCTTGGAAGAAAACGATCGGGTGCTATATTTCATTCACTTAGCAAGTGTTAAGGATATCTTGTCCTAAATAGCTGAGATTAGAATGTTATCTGATTCGTCACCGTGCGAAGTGAAAATTGAAACATTATCAATTAATAATATTGATTTTAAAATCCGATCGCTCAAAGATAAACAACAATTTGACGATCCCGATGGTATTGCCAAAGAGATGGGCATTTCATCCTCTCAATGGGCATTATTTGGAATTGTGTGGCCATCAGCATTAGCCTTAACCAATGCAATGATTGATTTTGATACCGAAGGTAAACGTGTTTTAGAAATTGGCTGTGGGCTTGCGATCGCCAGTCTCACCATGCATCAGCGCCATGTTGACATCACCGCCAGCGACTATCACCCTATGGTCGAACGTTTCCTAAATGAAAATGTAACGCTAAATCATTTACCACCATTACCGTTTCAAATAGGCAATTGGTTAACTGAAAATCCATTACTTGGAAAGTTTGACTTAATTATTGGTAGTGATGTTTTGTATGAACAAACACATCCAGAATTACTGTCCGCTTTCATCGATCGTCACACCCAGCCCCATGCCGAAATTTGCATTGTCGATCCCGGTCGCGGTCATCACAATAAATTTCTCCGCGCTATGGAACACCTTGGCTACAAATGCTGGACAGAATATTTGCCTGCTCAAATGATTCAAGAAAAATCCTATCGCGGAAAACTCATTCATTGCGAGAAATAGTACAAATTATATAAATTGGTATGAATCAGGTAAACAATAAAGCAAGCTGAACCTGTTCTTGGCCCCAACCTTCATGATGTAATAACCAACGCTTACGATCGAGTCCTCCCGCATAGCCCGTCAACTTACCATTTGCACCAATCACCCGATGACACGGTAATATAATTGCAATAGGATTCAATGAATTCGTCATTCCCACCGCTCGTGCAGATTTGGGCTTCCTTAACCGATCGGCTAATCCTCCATAAGTAATCGTCGTACCGGGCGCGATGGACCGTAAATTAAACCAGACTTCCTGTTGAAAATCAGTTCCACCCGGACTCACCGGAATATCATTCAATCCCGCAAAGTCTCCCCGAAAATAGGCTTCCAACCGATCGCTCACCCCCAAAGGATTCACTTGAGGCGTAAGTTCAAAAACCGGATATTGTTTCGCCAATAATTCATGCATCCGAGGTTCAAAATCCTCAAAATCTACAGCACAAACCTGAACCCCATTCGTCACCACTAGCACAGTCCCAATCTCAGACGGAATACGATCGATAAACAATTCCATGAGTTAAAACATCCGAGACAGAATACAGAAACCCTGATAATCACGAAAATCGGGCTTGTTTATTAATTCAACATCTTCGATTCAATATTCTCATTTCTAATAAGCGGGTGGGGGGAATCGAACCCCCATCATTAGCTTGGAAGGCTAAGGTTTTACCACTAAACTACACCCGCGCTTTCGCACATCAATAAAGATAGCACAACTCATGTCACCATAAAACACCTGAACTGAGAATTTTCAAAGAAGACTCTAGAGCCGCAGTTCGATCGTTGTCTCCCAATCAGTATCAGGCTTTTCGAGCCTATCATTATTGATCACAATCTCGGAAACTGAAATTTGGCTTAACACATCACCGATAAACTGCAACAAAGCATCTTGGTCACGTCCACTCAGCTTAGGTTGTAATTCTTTAACTTCAGGAGATTGAATATCATTGCCAACCACCACAAAACTGACCTTAGCCCGAATGACCTCGCCCGGTTTCAAGGCAAAAGTCGCAGGGAATGGAATACTCGTTGGAAAATTTAATTTTAGTTTCGCAGTACCACTTCCACCAATTTCACCGGGAGTCGATCGTAAAACTGGCGGCGCTAAGCTCGTTGTTAAATTACTCCCACCAACGCCTGAGCCAGGATTACTCAAAGGATCATCGGATTTACTAGGAGGAATAGGGGTGGGGGGCAATGAATTCTGATTTTCTTTAGTTGGATCTTTCTTCAGCCCAGACGACTGAGATTGTTTAGACGGCGTAGATGGCGTATTTTTTTTAGGTGGCACAAGCGATCGAGCTGGCTTTGGCGTTGAGACAATCGCAGGCTGTACCTTTTTGATCTCCGTCTTAACTTGTGGCTGTACGATCGGCACAGGTTGAATCCCAGGCTCAGGTTTAATCTCAAACTCAGGCTGAACCTCGGATTTTAGATTGGGTTTTACCTCAGGCGTTAAATCGGGTTTTGCTTCAGGTTTCAGGGCAGCCGCTTGAACGATCGGCTCTTCCTGAGGTTCTGCATTACCCACAGGATCTACAAGCTCCACTGCGATCGGACCCGCATCCGGCTCAACTACCGCAATCGTCGCCCAACGTTTTATCCCAACAATCAAAAGC
Organism: Synechococcales cyanobacterium; assembly: GCA_043739065.1. GTDB lineage: Bacteria > Cyanobacteriota > Cyanobacteriia > Leptolyngbyales > Leptolyngbyaceae > JAAFJU01. The sequence continues at coordinate 5,731 of JAYUEU010000373.1, forward strand.
GCATGAAAAAGTAACGACACCGCCGCGATCGCCAACCAAAATTGCACCGACTCAGGTTTTCTCCCTCTTAATGCTCCTGAATCAGCCATAACCCATCAACCTATGAAAACCTTGCCCTCATTCTAAGCAATGAATGAAGATCCTCGGACATTAATCGTCGTGGGATCCACCCAAAAGGTCAGCACCGTTTCATCAATACCCTTTAGATTCAAAGACTCACCCTTCGTAATTTCCTCTTCTTCAAGATAATCCGCCACCGCTGCCGAAATCAAAATTTGCCCTGGTTGCGCCGCTGTTTGGAGCCTAGCTGCAATGTTCACACAGGGACCAACCGCCGTGTAATCCGATCGCTCACTGCCGCCAAACATCCCCACCACTGCCGTCCCTTGGTGAATCCCACAGCGAAACTCCAGCTTCGACAACCCCTGCGCCATCCACTTTTTATTCAAAATCTCCAGTGCAGAATGCATATCTCTAGCGGTCCCGATCGCCCGACGCACCTGCTCATTCGGCGTTAACTCTTCCGGTGCCCCATAGAGCGCCAAAATTGCATCACCCATAAATTTATCCACCGTCCCGCCATTTTTGAACACCGCACGGGTCATCTCCGTTAGATACTCATTCAAAATTTCCGCCACTTTCTTCGATCGCAACGTATTCGACAACTGCGTAAAGCCCACAATGTCACTAAACAACACCGTCACCATCTTCGGTTCAGGTCGTAAATCTAATGACAACTTACCCTGCGCCGCCCGCTTGACCAAACTTGGAGGCAAAAATCGCTTCAAGACCGATTCTGTTAGATATTCATTCAATTCCATCATGCGCTGTTCTTTTTCCTTCAACGCCAACAGATTTCGCACCTCAGCAATAACCAGCCGATCGTTAAACGGCTTCGACAAATAAGCATCCGCCCCGCGTTCAACCCCTTCGAGTCGAGTATTCTCATCCGCCTTAGCCGTCAATAACACAATGGGCGTTCCGCATAGATCCTGATCTCCACGAACCATCCGAATCAAATCTAATCCCGAGACCTTCGGCATCATCAAATCCGTCAAAATCAAATGCGGGCTATGTAACTGCGCCATCTGGAACCCCTCTTCCCCATTGCGCGCCGTCAGAACCCGATAGCCCTGCGATCGTAAAATCCCGGCCACATAATTTCGCAAATCCGTCGTATCTTCCACAACCAAAATGCGCTTAGCTGGAGTTTCACCTTCTCCTAAAACCTCTTCAAACACCTCTTCTTCTTCTAACGACTGCAATTCAATATCAAGATCAGCAAACTCCACCATCGCCCGTGCCATCTGCAATTCACTCTGTTCGTCCTCAATTTGACTTGGATCCAAATGACTAGATCCAACAGGCAAGGTCAACGCAAATACACTCCCCACGCCGTACTCAGAAGACACTTGAATTTGACCACCATGAATTTCCACCAGCTCCTTCACCAGCGCCAACCCAAGCCCCGTCCCCTCATAACGACGATTAACCGACCCTTCCGCCTGTCTGAACCGCTGAAATAAAATAGGAAGCTGATCTTCACGAATTCCAATTCCCGTATCCCTAACAGAGAGCGAAACCCCATCCCCCAAAGGCTTCAACGAGACCGCAATTGTTCCTCCAGATGGCGTGAACTTCATAGCATTGGACAGCAAGTTGTAGATCACCTTATCGAACTTCTCCAAGTCCAGATAAACCGGATCACAAGGTTGCAATGCTGAAACAAGCTGAATCCCTTTTTTCTCGCAATACGCCCCAAAAGTTTCAACAATTTGATGAACAAAGTCAGCCAAATCACAGGACTGGAAGCGACATCGCATCTCACCTGCATCCAAACGCTGTAGGTCTAGGAGTTGATTCACTAACCGCAACAATCGACGGCTACTACGAAGAGCAATAGACGACTGGTCCACGGACAAACCAACTTTTTGACTCACTGCCGTTTCCAATGGTCCAAGCATCAAGGTTAACGGCGTACGGAATTCATGGGAAATATTTTGGAAAAACTCCGTTTTAGCCCGATCGAGTTCAATTAATTTTTCTGCTTGCTGACGAGTAGTTTGAAACAAATTAGCGTGCTGCACCGCGATCGCCGCTTGTTCTGCCACAGACTCCACTAGTCGAATTTCAGATTGAGTCCAATGGCGAATACTTGTATTTTGTCTCAGCGAAATGCTACCAATAATTTTCCCGTCAGACAACAATGGCAACACTAACAACGCCTTTGAAGACGATCGCATTTCGGGTACATTCATCTCCGGATGGAGTGAAAGATCAGGGAAAGAAACAGGCTTTTGGGTTTTTTGAAGCTCAAGCAACACGGGATTGTCGCGAATCAAAACATTAGACTTTGGCAAAGCGGCTGCCATTTCTTCTGGCGTAGTCGATGGTGGTAAATCTGAGTCATATAGCGCGACACACTCGACATACTGATCATCCGATCGCCATAAGGACAACGTGCAACCATCAACCATCAGCGCTTGACCCAATTGTGACGTAATTGAGGCAAAAATTTCCTGGGGTTCCAAACTCGATCGAATCGCTGTAGTAATGGTATTGATCAATGCCTCTCGTTTTGCAAGCGATCGGACCTGCTCATAGGACTGTGCCTGAGCCAATGCCAATGCGGCCTGATCAGCCACCATTCCTAACAATTCAATTTCATCGGCCTGCCAAACCCGATTTTCACCCACCTGATGCAACGCTAAAACAGCAACCAGCTCATGCTGACAAACAAGCGGAACCATTAACGTTGAGGCAATTCCAACCGATCGACAAACTTCAATAGCACTAGAATTAACCTGACTATCATGTAATGTCGCAATATCAAAGACTTGGATTTCAGGCACAGACCAAACCGTTTCTGAGATTCCATCCACAACCGAATATGGATTTATCGTTGTACCAAAATTAATAGTAGGCGATCGGTAGACAGTGCTCTCTGGAGAAAATTGACCTTTTACATAAGGTCGCAAAATACAATAACTTGATTCCAATGTTTGACCGACTGCACGAGCAATCGAAGAGAGAAGTTCTCTATAGCCCAAAGCAGCTCGCAAGGTAGCAGTCACGGCATTAAGCAATGTCTCGCGTCGAAGATTACGTCGAAGATCTTCAGTTCTCGCCCGTAAAATATTATGCGTATCAGCAGCTTGCTGAACAACCCGTTTAAGATCAATGTCATCCCAGGGTTTTGTGACGTATTTAAAAACTTTACCGGAATTAATAGCTTCAACAAGATCTTCAACGTCTGTATAGCCCGTTAAAATAATCCGAATAATATCAGGATATCGTTCAGCGGTTAAGCTCAAGAATTCGGTACCACTCATTTGTGGCATCCGTTGGTCAGAAATAATTACAGCAATATCACCTTCTCGTTCCAGAATTTCGAGCGCATCAGGACCATTTTCCGATCGCAATACCTTAAAATCCCGATGGAATGTTCGATACAACAAATCGAGGTTGTCAGGCTCATCATCAACAACAAGAATCTTTTGCTTTTTAGTGTCACGAGTCACCATGCACTAATCTCCAGAATTGATAGCAGGGGGATAAACAAAATCAGTTTTATTAAACGTTATAGACATCATTTGCATAATTCAATTTGCCCAATTTACATAATGTTCTAACCGTATTTTAGGAATTTTAGTGACTCAGATCACCTTACCAGTTGTCTTGGCTCAGGTTCCAGTATAAATCACTAACTTGAAACCACCACACCTCCTAAAGTTCTGCATAAATACTCGCACCTATATACATGTCCCTATACATGTCCCTGATGATCCATCCGCCCAATAATAAAGAGAATAATTCGTTGGGCTGGATCATTTAGTTCAGATGTACTTAAAGTAAGACGCTAAATATGTATATGGAAAATAATTTTAGTCAGATCTAACACTAGATGTATGATATAGAGGCCAGATGTCCTGGATCAATTTAGTCGTGCTATGCGTTGCCCTGTTTGTCAGAATTTTGAAAATCGTGTTTTAGAGTCTCGTCCAGCGGACTTAGGACATAGTGTGCGTCGGCGGCGGGAATGTTTGAAATGCGGTCATCGCTTTACGACCTATGAGCGAGTTGAAGTGTCACCAATTATGGTGATTAAACGGGGAGGACAGCGAGAGTTATTCGATCGCTCAAAGCTTTTTCAAGGTGCCATGCGGGCCTGTGAAAAGTCAGGTGTATCTGAAATTGATCTCGATCGGGTAGTTTCTGAGGTCGAAGTAAACCTTCAACAGCGGGCATTACGAGAGGTGACGAGTCTAGATATAGGGATGCTGGTTCTTACTCAACTCCGTACTTTGAGTGAAGTTGCTTATATTCGTTTTGCATCAGTCTATTCTCAGTTCCAAAGCTTAGAAGATTTTTTGAAAGTTCTAGAGCAGTTACGATCGGAAGTAGTTCCACCTGTTGAATAAATATCTGAGAGATAATCAGGAGAGATTAGATTTATTCTTCTTGTGGCTAATTCGATCGTTTTAAACTAAGGCTCGTTAGGAGTGGTTGCAACTCAGATTCTGTTAGATCCCTCCATTGGCCTGGGATTAAACCATCAAGTTGTAAATGGGCGATAGACGATCGCATCAAACGTAAAGTTGGAAATCCAACAGCTGCTGTCATCCGTCGGACTTGACGATTGTGGCCTTCCGTTAGAGTCATTTCTATCCAAGCTGTGGGGATATTTTGTCGCGATCGAATTGGGGGTGTGCGGGGCGGTAAATTCGGTGGAGTTGACAAGATTCTAACTGTTGTTGGCCGGGTGAGATAATTCTGAATCTTCAAGCCGCCTTGACGAAGCTGTTCAAGTGCTTCGGATGTTGGAATATTTTCAACTTGGATCCAATAGGTGCGGGGATGGCCAAATTTTGGATGACTGAGATGATGCTGAAGTTCACCATGACTGGTCAAAATCATTAGTCCTTCGCTGTCATGATCAAGCCGACCGACGGGATAGACATCGGGGACTGGGATGAAATCTTTGAGAGTGCTGCGTTGAGCTGAACCCTTGGCCTGTGTGTCAGTAAACTGACTGAGGACGTTGAAGGGCTTGTTAAAAAGAAGATAGCGATGCGGCACGGTGGACGAAATGGGGGATAGCGAAGTCTTGCTTTCCAGCTTGATTTGGAATCACTGGTTTTCCTAGGGTTGAGCGCCATTTACGCGGGTACGAAAACGGGTGTAACCAAAGTTCTGTCCAGTTTGAGTGGAAAGGTTTCCTAGACTATACAGGATTGAGCCGTTGTTATTGGTAGGAGATATGCAGGGACTAGGATTTGGTGTGGGTTGCAGGGGGCTGAAAAACTGTCCGCCGTTGGTTGTGGGTGCTCCCGATCGGCTGATAACACTGCTGTTTGGGATGAATGTGGTGTTGGTTGGGATGGCATCGCACAGGTTGACATCCGCGATCGTGTCGGTGGGTACGGTGCTGCTGCTTTCGGCGAGGTAGTAGATGGTATATTCGATTTCGTCTTTGGATTGGACTGCGAGGTTGACGGGGATATTGATTAGTCCGACGGGGCTGGCGTTGGCTTGGGACCAGCCGGGGAGATTGTCTATGGTGCTGGTGGGATCATCGCTAAATTGGTTAAATTCAGTTCGTATTCCGCTTCGAGTGATAGCCGTGACCCGTTTGACCAGGCGAAGATTGCGAGTGGCAACGGCGGGCTGACGGATGGGACGAACGACTAGGTTTCGGAGTTCATGGATGGCGGTTGAAAATCCGGTGGAGGCAGCGAATCCAAATTTAAACGTGTCGGGAATAGGGGCTAGGGCATCGGTTCCACCCGCGATCGGTGTGGCTTTTTTCAGATCGATGACATCATTGAAAACGTTAACAAACGCGCTGTCGGCCACATTTTCTCCTGTCTGGGTCGAGAGCCCGACGGTGAGGAATCCATCGGGAGTGATTGTAATGCGGGCACGACGGCCTTGAACAGTGTCTTGACTGCGAACTTTAGGGGCAACGATCGAGGGTTTGTCATCTAGAGTTCCTCCGATTATCGGTGCAGCGAGGACGTTGGTGATAAAAGGATATTGTTTGGCAGCGGATCCTCTCAGGACGACGCGATCCGGTTCTTGCCCGGGTCCACCATTACGACCTTCAGTCCCATTGGAAAAGTTGCCAAATACATCAAACCCGATGCCAATAAAGCCGTTCGATGCACCCGGTTGAAGACCGCCTTGGACGGCTTGGGCATAGCCTAAACTTCCGCCAAAGGCACCGGGGGTTGGGGCGGGGGTGCTGCCATCTAGGAGAAAGAAGCTGAGTCCGTCTGCGCTGGGCGGAGTATTGTTACCAGCGCCGTTGTAGATGAAGAAGTCGAATTCGACAATGAGACCTTCTCCTCTGGGAAAGGCTTGATTAATGATGAATGAACCTCGTTCGCCTTGGCCATTGATATCTCTAGTATCGGCAATATATCCAATTCGGTTGGAGGTCAAGCGTAATGCACCTGAGCCGTTCAGATCTCCTGTGGGGGATAGTCCACTGAGACCGGGGGCACAGCCGGGAATATTTGTAGCGGTGAATTGGTTTGCTCCGACGGTGTTTGTGGTGTCTTGGCTTGCGGTAAGACAGACGCTTTGGCTGCCCAAGGGATCATTTGCTGGTCTGCTGGAATCTCGACTGGTGGTGATTTGGTAGTTGGTTGTTCCGAGGTTTTCGAGGTTGTTGCCCCGGAAGGTTTCGCGGAAGAATGGGGGGATTGCGTTTTGAGCGATCGTACCTCGTGCCGTTGTCAGAAGAACGATCGGGGTGAGCAGCAGCAGAGCGAGTCTAGGGTTAAGCATTTGTAGAATGTAGAGTTGTGAATGTTGGCGTGTGAATTTATTTTTCGATCTGGAGATCGTCGTCTTGGACAATTACTTCGATGTCGCGGATGTCTTTGAAAATGACTTCGGTTCGTCTGTCGTGGGCGTAATCAACTTTGCTGCTTCCGTCCGATAAGCGTTGGCGTTCGCCGAAGGTGCGGATGGTCATGCGGCTGGAGTCGATGCCTTTTTTGAGGAGGTAGTTGCGGGTGTTTTGGGCGCGACGTTTGCCGAGTTCTATGTTGTAGGCATCGCTGGCACGGGGATCGGTGTGGCCATGGAGTTCAATAATTAGGTTGGGGTTCGTGATTAGAACGGTTGCAATCCGATCGAGAATTTGACCGCTGCGTTTACTGATGAAGTCTTTGTCGAGGGCGAAGTGGATGTTTTTCGGGACTTTGATGCGGATGATTTCGGGTGGTTTCTCAGGTGGTTTCTCAGGTGGGCGAGGGGGACTGAGGCAGGTGAAGGGTTCGGGTGTGGTGGGTTTTGGGTTAGAGGTGCCGATGCGGGCGTTGATGGCGGGTTCGGAGGTGCCGTATTGGGGATCGTGGGCTATAGCGCTGATCCGATCGCCGTCGGTTAAGCCCGATAGGTGGGTGCTGAAATGTCCCGATGCGTCTGTGGTGACGGTGGCGATCGGGGTTTCTAGTGGTCCCGCGTCGCTGAGCTTGGTTCTGATTCGGTAAATCTCAACTGTGCTTCCCACGTCAGATGTCCCACTGATTTCAGGCTCTGTGATAGCTAATTTTCGATGGGCAAAAACGGGTGCATTGATGGCGGCGTTGCCTGTGTCTTTTCGACGGTTGGGGCTGTTTCGATCGGGATTTAAACCATCGCCTTTTTGCCAATCTGAAACGTCAGTATTGTTGTTGGTATTTAAATCAATGCTCAACCCTTCAAGATCAGAAAACTGATTATGAGCAATTTGGTTTCCGGTGCTGACAGGATTAGAACCAACCACGACTCCGGCGGCAGTTTGATGGGCAATGATATTGTTGGTGATAGTGTGGTTTTGGCCTGTGATGTAAATAGCAGCACGACGCAGCCGACGACCGTTGTGAACCACGGTATTATTATCAATCTTGACGCTGCCATCGGGTTTGAATAAATAAATTCCGCTACCGTCGTTGCCGCAAATATGATTGCTCGCGATCGTCGATCGGTTGACGTTTCCTTCTATTCGGATTCCATCGGGCATTCCTGCAAGACCGTTACTAGTGATGATGTTGCTAATCACCTGAGTATTCTCTGCATTGACACTGGTAATGATGGCACTACTGTCATGGTTTGCAATCCAATTGTTTTGAATGATTGTATTCAAGCCGTTGAACACTGAGACTCCAAAGGCAGATCTAGTGCTTGGTAGGGTCCGATCGCTCTTAACTCCTAACCAGTTTTGTTCAATGCGAATATCTTTGGGTGGCGTGTTGTTAAATGGCGAATTTTCAGCAGGTGGATTTTGAGCTGAAATATCCGGTGGTGGGTTAGGGTGGGAAATGAAAATATCGGCGGGTGGAGTGCTGGCGGTGAGTCCATGAATGCTGGTAAATCCGTACAGATTCAAACCGCGAATTGTGATGCTGTCGCTGGTGAGGGTTAGACCTCGCAGAATTTGGATATTGTTTGCTGGAGTGATTTCGACGATCGGTTTGCGAACAGCTTTATTTTGTTCAAAGAGTTCGGTGGTTGCGTCGTAGCCTGGTTGGGTTGTGCCGTCTATTATTACGGGTTTGATCACGTTGGGGAGCGATCGTCCTAGCAAAATCACAGTTTGATTAACAGGTAAATTGAATTGAATTGAATTGCTAGAACTCGGTTTAATTTGGGCTTTTTCAAGTTTACTAAGTTGATTGTAATCTAAGGTGCCATTAGTGACTTCAATGGCTTCGCGCAGGGTAATACGAGCGTCTGGTTGAATGGTGTCTTGATTGCTAGTGACGGTAATTTGATAGAATGAGGGGCCCGTTTGGGCGGTTGCAGAAGAAATGGTTAGAGCTATTGAAAACGCAATGGTTAGAGGCATTTTGAATGTATTCGGATTCATTAATTTGCACCTTCAAAGTTGGTCTGACTTACGATCGATTCTTTTTGCTGTTTGGGTGCGATCGGTTGTTTGCCGAATCCAAAGAGGTCGTCGAGTTTGGCAATGATTGATAAATAGGGTCCGCCTCGCGATCGGGAACCATTGAAATCAATGTCATCTGCGCGTCCAAAACTAAATCCCGCTGCTAGTCGGAGATTTGGGGTCATATAATAGCCAAGTTCTAGTAAATATCCAAACTCGTTAAAGCCTGAATTAGTTTGCCGAATCCAGCGACCTTCAGCGGCGATATCCCACTGGTAGCCTAGTTTGTACGCGGTGCGCAATTGGCCCAGTGTTAAGGTATTTGTCCCAATTAAATCGCTGGCCAAATAGGAGATTGTCGATCGTAATGCAAATTTGCCATAGAACTCCCAGCGATAGTTTGGTGTATACAATGTCTCTAAGGCGAAGAGGTGCTCGGTGGAGCCTGATCCGGTCCCAAAAAGTAATGTTGTTGGGTTTGAATTTGGGTTTTCGCGGTATTCGTAACGTAATAATGCATTGAATTTATCTTGGCTAGGATCTCGGTAGGCTAATCCTAGTTTTAGATTTTTGGTATCGCTGAAACCGATCAGAGTTTGATTGGCGTAATTAGCTTGTTGATATCGTGCCAAGATCGTCAAAGCCGGCGACAGTTTGCCCGTTGCGGCGGCGCTGAGTAAGGTGTTGCTTCCGCTAGATCCCGATCGGTGTTCGATGCGGGCGCTGGTTTTGAACTCGGGGTTGTCAGTATATTCAAAGCCCAACGAATAGCTGTCACCTGACGCGAGACCCAATGACGATGCACTTTGGCCGACGGCGTAGGGTTGGAGAAACTGTTGACCGCTGCCTGTGTAGGTGTAGAGATCGCCAAAAATGCGCTCGTAGCCCACGTTTACCCGTAATCCCGGCGACAGTTTGAATCGGTGTTGTAATCCGAGTGCGCCTTGGCTGCTGGTGCCGTTGATGCCGTTCAAAATTGAATAGCGGCCCGTGATGCTGGTGTCGTCGCTGAGCTTTTGATTCAGTACTGTTTCGACCGTTGTGAAGGAGTTGCTGCCGGATGTGCTATTTGACGTGAGCAGTGGATTGTTGCCAATGAACTGTTGGGCAACCCGCACCGTTACGCCGGGGAAGGCTTTCCAGTCGAGACCGACAATCGTCCGATCGGGATAAACAGGATCGCTTTTGTTCCCTAACGTGGCTTCGTTTTGGGCGCGGAACGTCAGGTTGCTAGCGATCGGCACCGTTAAACGCGAAACCAGTTGGCTGCTGTCGGATTCGAGTAATGATCCGGGGGCGCGATCGTTGCGGGTGCGGCTGACCCAATCCAAACTCAATGCACTGGCTCCAAACTTTTGCGTGATTCCAGCGCTGAAAATGGTTAGATCATTGTCGAGAAGGCTTCCGGGCGCAGCTTGAATTCCGGGATTGTATAGCGCCTCAATAGTCGATTGAACAGCAGGCGCAATGCCGTAATTTGTTTCTTTTTCAAACAACGCTTGAATTTGGGTACTGGGCGAAATCTGGGCAGCAATAGAAGCTCCCAAACGCGTCTGTCCCGGTGCAAAACTAAAGGTCGCATTGTTCGCAAAGCCTTCGTCTACCGATCGATAATAGGCTTTAGCGGCGATTTGTGGTGACAGTTGACTATTCAGTTCGACCCGATATGCGCTGCCTGTGGCGAATCCAAAGGGTGTTTGATTTGCAGATTTGGCATATTCTGCCGTGAGTTTGCTATTAAGTCCAAGACTGATTTGAATATCGCCGCCATAGAGTTCAAAGTCTTGGCCGCCGAGATTTTCTTTAAGATAGGTTCCCGCGATCCAGCTTTCTTGGTCTGGGGTACGAGCCAAATTATATTGAGCACGTCCTGCATATAGACTGGCCGTTCCACTATCGCCGCCGTCGTATTGATAGGTGACGATGATGCGCCGAACTAACGTGCGACCAAAGGGATCGTATTCTGTAGCCAAAATTGGACGACGGAACATCAATGCGCCCCGATCGTAGTCAAATTCATAATCACGACCGCGCGAAAGACTAGTGCGATCGATTACGGTTCCAGGACGATTGAGTTCTTCCGTTTCGACGAAGACATTTTCACTGCCCGTTTGCACCAATCGACGCGACATGAAGTAGTAACCGCTAGTGCCGTTGGGAGCAATTGTGTCCCGTTGGAACCCCTGCAAATTGTTGCCATACATCAGCGAAACTTGTAAATCGCCGATGTTGTAATTGCCCTTGAATCCGTGGAGCGATCGGCTAGTTCCGGTAAAAAGCTGAGAAGGACGCGCAAACTCCTCGGTTTTATAATCGCCCCACATGGCGTAATCGGTGCCTGCATTGGCGATTGGCGATTGGCGTTCGAGCTTGAAATAGACGCTATCAATGGACGGCGCAAGAAAATCAATCTTGGAACTGTCGCCGTAAACCGGATAGGGTTGATCACAAAACTGGTCGGCTTTAAACAGACTATTGGTGCCGTTGCAGGTTGTATTGAGAGATCGTTCACTATTGTAAGCACCAGTAAATGCCCAATCGCCGAGGGTTCCTGTTGCAAAAATTGAAGCACCGCCCGTAATCGCCGTGCCATCAGAACCCGGTTTCAAATAGTTCTGAAAGCTATCGTAATAATCCGTCCCCGCTGCGCCAATACGCAGTTTCAGGGTTCCAGAGACAAGGCCCGATCGGAGATTTGGCGAAAACTCAGCGTTACTATAGACTTCCACGGGTGTGGAACTCGGGTTAGCAAATTGGGTCGCGGGGAGTTTTGCATCCTGAGCCTTGCTTAAAACTTGGTCTAACCCAGCCCGGACACGGACTTTCTGCGGTTTTAGGTCCGCCTGTAATTCAACTGTAAATTGACCATTAATGGCTCGAATCTGAAATCCCGCCGCATCTGTATCGTAATCTGCGCCAATAAATTTCCCCGCTGTTGCGGTTAGGGTAACGATCGCATCATCCTCAATCAACGCCCTCGCCCCATCCAAAATCCGACCACTAAACGTAATTCGCGATCGTCCATCCGCCGACACCCGAGATTCCGAAGTCGGCATCAACTCAATCTTGCTTGCATTCGTCGCCGGGGCCGCCAACAAATTCGCCGGAGGGTTCGGCACCGTATTCTGGGCTAACACTGTATTTGGAACTGAAAGACTAGGAATCAGAATCTCAACTCCCGCAACCAATCCCAAATGCAAAATTCTCAATTTCACATTCATTATTTTTTCTCCCCAAACGTCGGTGTGACTGCAAAATTCATCCGAGCCAGACCGCCAGGGGAAAGATTGACTCTCCGGGACGCGCTATTTGCTTCAATGCGATACAAGTTGGGAGCGAGGGTGTAACCGGGCAAACTAGTCAAATCAATTACGCCAGTGCGACTTCCAGCAATCACAGAACTTACTGAATACAGTCCATTTTCGTCAGTGGTGATGCGATTTCCGTCATCCATAAAAATAACGGCATTCGGCACGCCTGGTTCTCCCGGCTGCTGTTCACCATCAAAGTTCTTATCAACAAATACTCGGCCAATAATGGTGCCGCAGTCCGACAAAATTCCTGCACGAATCTGTAATTTATGGCTCGCCGTATTACTAACAATCCGTTCTCCCGATGGCCCGATGCCTTCAACGACAGCTAGGTTTCGTCCGTTTCCGCGAATAGCGTCCGGGAGCAACAGTGCGCCATATACCAAGGTCAACGTTTCGGTTTGGGGAACTAGCGGACCTGGATAATTAAAGGTAATCACTCGTCCATTTGTGGTGGGCGGAACCAGAGTCAACGGGGTCAAAACACCGCCTCTTTGAAGTCCAGCCCGCACGGTATTGGGTAAAAACTTAAGACCTATTGGCAACGTATCCGTAACTATGATGTTATTTGCTGGAGAATTTCCGGTATTGCGAATTAATAGCCGATAAATCACCGTATCGCCCGGTTCAGCGGCAGACCGATCGCCCCCTTTAATAATTTCTAAAGCCGGACTCGGCAGGATTAAAAGCTGCGCGGGGACTTGAGTTGGGTTAGAACTCGTGGGGACGATCGGATCGCTGGCGGTGGGTCGAAAGCTACCATTGGCTGTATTTGTAATCGTGGCTGAAGTCTCCGCTTGGGCGAGATCTCCGATTACAAGTAGCCCCATGCTTGTTATGAATCCTAACAGGAACAATCCAGTGTGACGTAGCCCATGGTCGCTAATAGCCAGTGGGACACTATTGCCCAACACAAGTGCGGGAAATCTCATTCAGTAGTTACCTTAAAAAATCACCTTTAAAAAAGTAAGATGTACCCTGAGAAGACCTGATGAGCTTGGGAGGCTAAGTCAAAGTGAGATTAGATCATTGAACGGATCTATCAAAAAACGCTTTAACTTTTCATCTATCTCTTAATGAAAATTTCAAGTGCAGCCCGTTAGGGTAGATATAAAATGTCTGCTTTCCTGATGTTTCTGAATGGTACCGGAAATATACGTAGATTTTTAACGAAAATTTTAAAATAGTGGGATTTTTGCAACTTTTATCAGTAATTTAACGTAATTCATCCGAATGAAAATTTTTAAGTGAAGGCTATTCTGGTTCCTATTGAACTCAAATATCAAGGATTAATTGAGCTAGATTCCTTATTTTGTACGGCTCCTATAAATTCTCCGTTCACAATTTAGCGGTATTATTAGTTGGTCAACTTAATTCTTAGGATTATTGATTTTAGAAGAATTCGGTCGTAAATTTGCGATTAAGATTCCGGATGCAATGGATTTAGACTTCTTGGCGCAAGATTGAGATGCTGTTCCAAGCTGCAATTATAGGAATCTGATTTAAGCGTGACCGCGACCAAAATAACCAAGGGCGGTTTTCCGAAGGCTCCGATCGCTTGTCAATATCTGTTACAAATGTTAATGTTGTTGCATAAGCAGGTTAATCCCTGAACCAAACCTCTTCAATTGGAGTCTTCGGATCATGAAAAATGCAGAATCTAAGCCTGGTTTCACAATCTTTTCTGAAGTTTTGAACGGACGTATGGCAATGATGGGGTTGGCGATCGGTTTCGCGACTGAATTGCTGACTGGAAAAGGAATCTTGGCCCAACTCGGTATCCTCTAAATTATCAATTCAACTGATACAGCTAATGGTTTGTTAAAGAATTTAGTAGCTGCTTAACCAATAGGAAGTCCAGAATGCTTAACTGTATTCTGGATTTTTTATTGAAAAATTGCGCGATACACTGAGAACGTATTCTTGAATTTTATGTTCTTGAATTTTATTTTGCAAATTCTTTTGAAAGACATTTTGAGCTTATGAGGGTTGTTGCTTATCGATATTGCAATGTCGAAGACGATCTGTTGGGATTACCCGATAGCTTTGCGGCTTGGACTATTGATCGTGTCTATCAAGATTTTGCCATTCAATCCGCTTCAATGCTGGAGATGCCATCCCGATCGCAGTTACAACAGTTTTTTCAAGATTGCGATCGCGATCCCGCATCCATTTTGTTGGTTCAGAGTTTGACTGATTTAGGTGATTCCTTTGACTCTATTCGAGCGATTTTGGACCGTTGTCAGGCGATTAATTGTGTGGTGCAGGTGAGTGAGAGAACTGCCCCGATCGATGGGCCGATCGATCCATTAACCGCAACTTCTATGTCTGACATGCTGGAACATGCTCAAATTCTCAATACTCAATTACGCAGCCGATCTATTCGAGAGGGGCATGCTCGTAAACGCTTAAACGCTTTGCCCCCACCCGGTCGTGTTCCCTATGGCTATTTGCGATTACCGAAAAGCTATGGCATTGATCCAGCTACCGCACCGATCGTCAAAGCCTTGTTTGATCAATTTTTATTGTTTGGTTCAGTGCGTGGTGCAGTGCGCTATGTAACTCAAAAATATAGCAAAACCCTCTCCCCTTCTACCGCATTGCGATGGTTAACGAGTCCTGTTTATCGTGGCCATTTGGACTACGGTACGGGCGATATTATCAGTAATACTCATGCCGCCATTATGGGACCGGATGAAGCGGCGCAGATCGATCGGTTGCTTCAGCGAAATCGTCGGATGCCAAAACGATCGGCTAGTAGTGAACGATCGCTGTCTGGGTTGGTGGTCTGTCAAGCCTGCGCGTCGCCTATGACGATCGCCTCCGTAAAGTCCCGAAAAAAATCAAAACCTACCTATCTTTATTTAAGGCCAACGAACTGCAAATCTTGTATCCCTGGCATTAAAATCTGTGGTGCGATCGCCTATGACGAGGTTTTACAACGGATTATCGATCGAATTTGTGATCAATTGCCCAGTGCGATTGCGCCGCTGCCCACGGAACAACTGCAACAGATCCGTCAGCAAATTGATCAACAAATTTTAGAGAAGCAAACAACCTTGCAATCTATTCCTAACCTTGAAGCCCAACAGATTTTTGATGCTGAAACCGCAATATTACGATCTTATACACTGCGCGCCGAAATTTCTGTTCTCCAATCCAATTACTCTAAACTACCGCCGCCGAACTTAATCTCGATCGCTAAAACGGTCTCTATCCCAGAATTCTGGACTGATTTATCAGAGACAGAACGTCGATTTTATTTGCGAGAATTTTTACAGCGGGTTGAGTTAGTTCGAGGCTCTAACCCAGCTCATGCGTCATTAGGCACAGACTGGACAGTGGAACTCGTCTTCATGTTTTAAATGATTTCAGACTTCTCAATAAGCTTACTCTCCTCAACACATTTATTCTGAAGTCTTGTTTCTGAATATGCAAAAAAGGTCCAGCCTAATAAAAGACTGAACCTTGAAGCTACTCTCTTGTAAGACTCTTACGCGAATGACCTGAAATTACAGATCACCACCCCGTAGAAACAACACAAAAACGATCGCTGGCCCCGCAATTACGATTAGCGCCAGAGTCAATAGCTGGAAAATAACGGTGAAATCAATTCCATTCAAGAAGTCCATTACTCCCCCAATCCTCGCCTGAAGCGGATCTAAATACTCTCACCCATGATTACCCCATATTTTCAGGACCAACACAACCCCTTCTCAGAAAGTTAACAAAACTAAAACTAAAACGATCGTTCTAGACTCCAACAATATTCGACAATAGACAGACTGATTCTCGGAGATTCGCGAAATGGCGACTTGGCAATGTGTAAAAAATTGTGGGGCTTGCTGTAATCTTGATCCCACCGATCGGCCCGATCTGGGCGACTATTTGAATGAGTCAGAACTCATTACATACCTGAGCATGGTGGGCGAAGACGGCTGGTGTATCAATTTCAATGCTGAAACCCGCGAGTGTAATATCTACGAGAAGCGCCCATCTTTTTGCCGCGTTACTCCTGAGACCTTTCAAGCTCTATTTAATGTTGCTCCAGATGAGGTGAACGACTTCGCTCTTGACTGCTGCCGCGAACAAATTGAAGGCGTTTACGGCGATCGTAGCTTGGAGATGTTGGTGTTCGATCGGGCTGTGGGCATTTAGCCTTGCCGATTGTCATGACTATCATTGATAATGAAATGAAAATGAAATAAATCTTGTTTATGTCGCCAGAATTATCACCGTTGATAGATCCTCCAATAGATCAGCCAATACCAGATCAGCCAATTATTTCTGAAACTCCAGCCGCCGAATCAGACCTTGCGTTGATGACCCGCTGTTTCACGTCTACTTTTGTCACAATTTTTTTAGCCGAGCTTGGTGACAAAACTCAGGTAGCGACCTTACTTTTGAGTGCCCAGTCCCATGAACCGTGGGTTGTTTTTGCGGGGTCGGCGCTGGCGCTCATTAGCACAAGTCTCATTGGTGTTCTGTTAGGTCAGTGGTTGTCAACATTGCTAACACCAAGACGTTTAGAACTGGCGACGGGAACGATTTTGCTCATCGTATCGGTCTTGCTATTCGTTGATCTAGCGGGGATGAGCTAATGGATTGGAATTTGTTAGGACTTAGTTTTGTGACGGTGTTCTTGGCAGAGTTGGGGGATAAAAGCCAGTTTGCTGCGATCGCCTTGAGCGGATCCAGTAAATTCCCGAAAGCTGTATTTTTAGGGTCTGTGGCGGCGTTAGTGTTGGCTAGTTTGTTGGGTGTGATTGTGGGTGAAGGAACAGCTCAAATTCTTCCCCCTCAACTCGCTAAAACAATCGCCGCCATCAGTTTTGCGGTGATGGCGGCGAAATTGCTCTTTTTTGGAGAGGCTGAAGAATTGGATACTGAAGAGTTGGATAGCGAAATCTCAGCACCCAAGGTCTTATCTAGTGTTAGTGAAACAGTCGAAAGTCACGACTAAACAAAACACTAATACCTACTAGCTTCACACACTCAATCATCCAATAGACACTGTGCATTGTGTTCATTTGTTCAGGGACAATTCCAGTGGATTGTTCAACAAATCCAAGACCGCTCATGGTTGGGGTCACGAAATAAGTGCAGAGAAGAGCGATACCTAAGAGCAAAAAGGCGATCGGTAAATTGCGGAATGGGGATTCTCGTTCAGTAATAGGCATCTCTTGCTTTACCCAGAATCCAACACAAACTAATGCAGCTAGCACTAGTTCCATGCGGTTAAAAGCTCCAAACAATGCCTGACCTGTCAAAACAAAATGACTCTCAGCCATCATGCCCGATGTGTAGAGAACAGGCATGACCAAGAAGTCTAAAACTAAGCTCGCGCTCAGCCAAAAGATAAGCACGATCGGAAGAACTCGGTGCCAGGTTGAATCTTGCCAGTGGAGTGGAGCTTTCATGGAAATTGCCTAATATATTGCAGTGGGTGTTAAGACAGGCGAGACAATCATTCCGGTCTATATCTTTTCAACGTAACACGCGAATTTTGATCCTCAAACCCATTGAAACATATACCTACTAACCGATACAGAAGTTGACAAACGAGAGGATATAGTTACTCCATCAAAAAACAAAAAACGATCGCAACTCCCCATTTCTGGAAAGATTACGATCGTTGGATTGATCATTCACTCGATACTGAACTACTCTCTATGCGACTATTCTCTATGCGGCCTTGCCACGACGAAGTTTTAATGCACCTGCCGCACTCAACCCTAGCAAGGAAAGCATAATTGATGGCTCAGGGACATCTTTTCCGAGGAGTGCATTCATATTTCTTTTGCCAATATCAACAATGAATACCGTATCGTTAAAGTCCCGATCGGAATATTCACCAAATTTGCCTTGTGCGCTAGTGCCGCTACCATAGAGATCTTCAAAAGCCATCAGAATATAGCCTGTGCCCTTAATTCCGTAAGCCACAACATGCTGTAAACCATCTGCATTCTTGGAATCCTGTGTCCCGAAAACGTAAGCATCGCTCCCACGATTGTAGCCATCAGAGCGCAATTTAAAGTCTAGGGTGCTTTTTGCAGCTATTTGCCCTAAATTGACTCCATCTCCCAACTTCAAAGCACTTCCCCCCCAATCGCCGACGCAGCCTGCACCCGTACAAGAAACATCTTTGAATAATACACCTGCTTTATTCGTTGAGCCTTGGGATGTGTAACCCAGTTGGTTCCGGTAGGCTGCCCCTTCGTTGATGAAGTATGTCGAGACGTTGTAGTCATACTTAAGATTTAATGCATTACCATCAATTCTAAATTGGTTACTGTTGTCAAGCTTGACACGTTCATGCTGCACATAGGCTTGATAAGGCTGATCGTTAAACCCAGTCTGTGCCTTGCTGAGAATGGTTGGTTGAGGCATGTCCCACATTGAGTCTGCTTTAGCTGCTTGAGATTGAGCTGTAATTCCAATGAGAGAGGTCGTAAGGCAAATTGCAGTCAACAGTACGTTTTTCATAGAAATAACTAATGTTCAGATAGAGGTGGAATGAGTTGGGCCAGCCTTTGAAATTCACCGATACGATCGACGACTTCATGTGCTGAGAGTTCGCACTTTTTAGGTCTAAACTCTATAAACACATTGCCTCGGAAGCCTAAACTATAGCTAGAGCAATTCTTCTTCTTCTTCTAGACTTCAAATTCAATTCTAAAAGTCTGTAAATACACCCTAATTACCGAATTCTATTTATTCTATAGAACACCTGAATAGAAAGTTAGAAAGCCAATATATCCGTATAATTACCTGTTTTCAGTTAGGAATAAAGTATCGATCGCAGAAGGTTGTTAAAAAGTATCTAAGATGGCTAGAAAATTTACAGACGTAATTATTCGGAGTAGAACTTATTCTGCTGGCTTCAACAATAATTTCATGATGTAAAACTTAGCAATAATTATAATGGTTGAAGCGATTCTGAATGATTGGAAACCATTTTTCTGTAAAGATATCCCCTCTACGTGGGCGGCAGTCCTCTGTCAACCCGAGGCGATCGAGGGTAAACTATATAAAGAGACCATTTATATTACATCTTGGCTAGGCATGGCAGGCAGCATGAAGACCCATTTCCCAATCCCCGGTTCAATCCCCGCACCAGAGCGCACTACGAAGAAAAAAATAGGGATAGCCAAAGTTTTGTTGGGGATTGTCGTGAGTCAGGCGATCGGCGTGTCCGTTATGATGGCTCCTGCCATGGCCCAAAAAGCTTCCCTGAGCTATAGCGAGCTGATTCAGAAGGCTCGTAAGGATGAAGTGGAACGGGTTGAAATTAATGATATCCAAAAGACAGCTAAGGTTTATTTAAAAAATAGCGCCCGCCGCGATGCTAATGGCAAACAACAGGATCAACCGATCGATGTAACGCTGTTTAACGATTCAAATACTGAACTGCTGAACACTCTCAACGATGCGAAAGTTCCGGTTGAGGTGAAAAATAATACGGAAAGCGCGGCAGCTATGGGACTGCTGATGCAGCTTCTGATTGTGGTCTTTTTGATTGGCGGACTGCTGCTGATTCTAAAGCGATCGGCTAATTCTCCTGGTGGACCCGGTCAGGCCATGAACTTTGGCAAGTCTCGGGCACGATTTCAGATGGACGCTAAAACAGGCGTGATGTTTGAGGATGTGGCAGGGATTGAGGAGGCCAAGGAAGAACTCCAAGAAGTGGTGACGTTCTTGAAGCAGCCTGAGAAATTCACAACAGTTGGGGCGAAAATTCCAAAGGGAGTCTTATTGATTGGCCCACCTGGAACCGGGAAAACACTTTTGGCCAAGGCGATCGCCGGAGAAGCGGGTGTGCCGTTCTTCAGTATTTCAGGGTCTGAATTCGTCGAAATGTTTGTGGGTGTGGGCGCGTCTCGGGTGCGGGATTTATTTAAGAAAGCCAAAGAAAATGCGCCTTGTATCATCTTTATTGATGAAATTGATGCGGTTGGTCGTCAGCGCGGTGTTGGCATGGGCGGCGGTAATGATGAACGTGAGCAGACGCTGAATCAAATGCTGACGGAGATGGATGGTTTTGAAGGAAACTCCGGCGTGATTGTGATTGCCGCGACGAACCGAGCGGATGTCTTGGATCAAGCGTTGCTGCGGCCCGGTCGTTTCGATCGTCAAATCAATGTGGATTTACCCACGTTTAATGGTCGCTTGGGGATTTTGGAAGTTCATGCAAAGACGAAAAAAATAGCTCCTGAGCTTTCTATGGCAGCTATTGCCCGTCGGACTCCTGGTTTTTCGGGTGCGGATCTGGCCAATCTGTTAAATGAAGCCGCTATTTTGACTGCCCGCCGTCGGATGGAAGAAGTGACGATGCAGGAAGTTGAGGATGCGCTCGATCGGATTACGATCGGTTTGAGTATGAATCCATTGCTCGACAGTAAGAAAAAGCGAATGACGGCCTATCACGAGGTTGGCCATGCGTTGCTAACGACGCTATTGCCACATGCGGATGAATTGAATAAGGTGACAATTATTCCCCGATCCGGCGGAATTGAAGGCTTTTCCCAGACCGTGGCGAACGAAGACACCATTGATAGTGGACTTTACACTCGGGCTTGGATGATGGACAAAATCCGGGTGTTGATGGGGGGACGAGCAGCGGACGTGGAGGTGTTTGGAGAGGATGAAATGGACTCTGGTGCCACCAGTGATATTAAAAAAGTTACTCAGATTGCCCGTCAAATGGTGACGCAGTTTGGGATGTCAGAGTTAGGTCCGGTGGCCTTGGAAGGCGGTGGAGATATGTATTCGCGGGGTGGTGGCGGTGGTGGCGATTACTCGGAGGCGATCGCGGAAATGATCGATCAACAAGTGCGGGCGATCGCGGTGTCTTGTTATGAAGATGCTCGCAAGATAATTCGTGAAAATCGTGAATTGGTGGACGAATTGGTCGAGTTGCTACTGGAGAGGGAAACCGTTGAGGGCGTAGAATTCCGGGAAATTGTGCAAAAACATCAAGGGCGCTCGGCTGTGGCTCATCCATTGCTAACCCATTTGAGTCGATAAAGCGGCAATAGTTCGCAGTATTGTGAAGAAAAGATGATGACGAAGAAACAATTGTGACGTTTGGGGTGTCATAAATTCTTTCTTCGTTTCTTTTTAAGGATTCTAGGGAAATGCGCTTGTAGAATAACGGATAGGGGCGTGCGAGGGCATTTGTATGTATTTAGGATCTTTACTAGGCGAGTGGCTGCTCTTGTTGCCTACCATATCGGATGTGCAGCAATGGTGGACAACGTTTAGTCAGAGTCCTGATTTTAAGACGTTTAGTGCTGTTATGACGGTATTGACGGCGATTGCGGGTACTGTGACTGCTCGTTTGGAAGTGATTCAGAAGCTATTGGAAGCGGGTCAAAAAGTTCTCAATCTGATTAAGCCCGCTCCTGCCCTGCCCCCTGCTCTGACGGATACTGCCGAACCGCGCAAACGTCTACTTCGTATTTTAAAAAGTGAATACGCCCGCCGACTTCAAGATTCATCCCTTAATCCGCAGGTTTCGATCGATCTCCAGTTTCAAGATCGACGCGAGTTAGTGGGCCGTCCTCGTTTGCGATCGGGATCATCAACCCTACTGCCGCAGTCCCTAGAGGCGATTTATAGTCAAATTGAAATTGATGGCAAACTTCTGATTGTGGGGAATCCCGGCTCGGGCAAAAGCACCGAATTATTGAAATTTGCGATCCTAATGCTGGACCGGGGGAACTCAGAAATCACTGCTCCCATTCCGGTCTTGTTAGATCTTTCAGCCTGGGATGATGAAGCTCCGTCCTTAGAGCATTGGATCGCTCGACGGTTGAAGCGGCTCTATAACATTGACAACACCATAGCCCTAGAATGGCTGCGGGATGAACGTTTGATTTTGCTGCTGGATGGCCTGAATGAAGTGGGTCTCGATCGACAAGAGCGTTGTATTGATGCAATTAATAAGTTTCTACAAACCATAAGTTATCCCCATTGTGTTGTGTGTTGTCGGTTAGAAGAGTATGAATTGGGCCGCTGTCAACTCACTCAATTAAATGGGGCTATTTACCTTCAAGCCCTTTCGGATCATCAGATTCAGCGATATTTGGAACTGGCCGATCGGACGTTGCGGTGGGAAACATTGGAAGCTGAACCAACGCTGCGAGAACTGGTCCGATCGCCATTAATGTTGATGTTGATGGTGATTGTTTATCAAGGTCGTCAGATTCATACAGCGACTGAATTGCTGAGTCTTTATATTGATCAATGTTTTGAACGATCGCCCAAACCCACTGCCTGGCAATCTCCTAGTCGTGAGCAAACCATTCGCTATCTTACTTGGCTTGCTCGACAGCTCAAGGTTCAGTCGAAACCCGAATTGGCGATTGAACGGATGCAACCCAGTTGGCTCGGGAATAAATACGATCGGATTCTGTATCGATTGCTGTGTGGGGTAATTATTTCAATTTTGTGCGGATTAATTTTTACGCTTGTTAATTTAAATCTTGATTTGCCACTGGAAATTCAAGCCTTGGGGATTACGATCGCTCTAGCGGGTGGAATGCTCTATGGCATTTATAGCCGAGAAGATCTGTGGGATTGGCTTCAGGCATTACCCGTTCTCAGTTCAATTACCGATTTACTTGATAATGAAGAAATTGAACCTGTGCGTTTGGGGTGGTCGTGGCTACGCTTTAAGACGGGACTGTGGGCTGGGTTAAGTGTGGCCGCTATCTTAGGCAGTGGAATCTTTATTTACGATTTCATTCTGGGGGACGCCTTTCTGGGGCTGCGATGGGGGTTTGCGGTTTTTGTTAGCTATGGCTGCTTTATTGCCGTTATTTCCGGTTTGCAGGCGGGAGTTCGATCCTGTGCATCCCCGAATCAAGGTATCTGGGAATCGCTGAAAAATACGCTCGTGGTAATTGTATTGGCGACTATGATTGGGAGTCTGATTGCTTGGGTTGCGCTGTTGGTTCCGTTGGGGATTATGAATGCTCGATTTTCGTTGTGGGTGGGAATTGGCAGTGGATTGATGTCGGGATTATTTTCTGGTGGGCTACCCTGTATTCAACATGGCGTATTGCGGCTGTTGTTGTGGCGGCAGAATGTAATTCCTTGGAACTATGCAAAATTTTTAGAATATGGCCACAATATTGGATTATTGCAGCAGGTGGGCGGGCGATATCGTTTTGTCCATGAATTATTGCGAGTCCATTTTGATGAACACAATACCCGATCGTAATTAGTTGATATTGATTCTAAATTGATTCTAAAGTTACCCGGTGTGAACAGTCTTCACCCATTTCAGTCTCTTCTTCATAAAGGCCATACGGGTCGTCACGCTGCCCACAACAGCAAACCAATGCATCATGTATACAAAGCCTTGTAATGACTGACCTAAGGTCAGTCCCCAGCCTTGCCATACATTGTCGTAAGTGCCACCGGATGATAATTTCAATCGACGTAGACCACGGGTTGTACTGGCGACAAAGAAGACAAAGGTCAAAGTTGAAATTGGCGCTAACATCAAACTATGGTGATAGTTGATTGCCCAGAAAAAGTCCGGGACAGCAGCCGTTGGCATAAAGTATTGCATGATCCAAAACACGCCTAAGTCGATCGTCTTAGTGGTTCCCATACGATTCCGAACAATGAAGCGCCAGTAATCCAAATACCGTTGGTAGCCGCCTTCTCCCCACCGATTGCGTTGATGCCATAATGACTTCACCGTGGTGACTCCTTCTTCATACACTGGAGGAATCGTCAGACATTGAATATTCCATTGATTCAAATGTAATCGGAAGGTTAAATCTAAATCATCTGTAATGGTTTCTTCATTCCACCCACCGCATTCAATCAAGGCCGATCGCCTCACAAACTGACCATTTCCACGCAATTCTCCCAATCCACCGATCGCAATCCGCTGCTGTTGCATGAAGGCATCAAGTAACATTTCTGCATGTTGACCTTTGACCCAAAAATTGTTTTTTTCAGGGGAACCGGGACGTTCATATTGTGCGATCGCCTTACGGAGTTGAACCGCCCCAATCCGATCGCCTGTCAAAAAAATAGGCAATGTCTTCTGTAAAAAGTCTGGCTGAATTCGCGCATCTGCATCAAATACAACTAAGAATTCACCCTTAGTTCTCGCAAAGACTTGATTCAAAGCCCCAGACTTTCCACCCGATGCTCCAGTGGCCCTGCGGAATATATTTAGCTGTGGAAATTCACCACGCAATTTAGTTAAAATCTCTGCGGTCCGATCGGTGCTCGCATCATCCACAATCCACAGCTCGTAGCGATCGCTTGGATAATCTAGATTGCACAGATTTTGTACCAGCCCTTCAATGACCGCTTCTTCATTCTTCGCTGACACCAATAGCGTTATGATCGGCATCAAATTGTCTACTAACATTCCTGGCTCTAATGCAGGAGCTTCAAGCTTGGGAGTTGCAACAAATGCCCGCAGTAAATGAATCGCCATCAGGCAAGACAACCCAGACATCAACCATAGACCATAGGTAAACGTATGGACTAGGTACATCGAACCCCACGCCCCGGCTAACAGAAATGCAGACTTAAGCCGTCGCCCTTCAAATCCATCATCTAAAGGCGACGACTTAAAACAACTTTCACCGTCTAAAGCTATCCCATCTCCCAACAAATCTGGAAGATGGATCGAACCAGATTCAGACCCCTGCGAGGAATCGTTTTCGGGCCAGGAATTCTCCGACATAGGTAACACTATTCAACACCCAGTACTTGTCGATACCCTTGAAGAAACTT
>JAYUEU010000374.1:0-10970 GCA_043739065.1 Synechococcales cyanobacterium
AACGTATTTTATGGGTCGCCTGAGATTCGAACTCAGGACCAGTCGGTTAAAAGCCGAATGCTCTACCGCTGAGCTAGCGACCCGTGCGCGTTTCGCAACCTAATTAACATACACAATCGACAGGACTCTTGGCAAGTAGTTTTTAAACGAGTTTTGGAACTTGTTCAAATTAAATAGCGCTGAGGACTTTTTCCCGTAGGACTTGGATCGCTTTTTCCAGATCCGGATAGTATTTCCACTCGTAGGCGATGTCCCGAATTAGGGAGGTCATGGCGATATTTTCCTCGACCGTGAGGAAGTCCGTGGGGTTAATACCGTCGATGTGGCGACTTATAACGCCAAAGCCCGATCGCTGACGACGCAGTTCACGAGTTGGGGAATTTTGCTTTAGCCATTGGTCCAAGGATTTGGATTGGGTCATGGTGGATTGAAGTTTGTCCAAGAGTTCCGGTGGGAGTAGCTCTTTGACGCCTAGTCTCCAGGCGATTTGAAGTTGATTAACACGCTGGTCGGGATTAAGCCATGCGGTAAGGGTTGCGATTGTGCTGGGAGAGATATTTGGCTTTTTAGCCAGAGCAGTTAGGTCGAGAGGGTGATTCGTTTGGAGCGTGAGAACGGCATTGAGCGCATGGAATTCGCTGGCGATCGCATCCTCCTGAGCGCCTGTAAAATCTCCCGTCCACCAACGTAACGTTGCACGACAGCCTCGCAGGTAAGTGACGAGCGTCTTGTTAGCGGCTTGATTAATGAGTTCGGTGTAGAGGCTTTCAGTCCGTTTTGTAACCTGTTGGAAGAGGTCTTTACGCTGGGGAGTGGCCCACCAAGGACTAGTGATGGAAATTGGATCTCGGGCAACTTCTAACGCAAGGGCTTCGATCGCAACATCCATCCGGGCCTGAAACAGCAGACTCATGCCCAGACCATAGAACACCCCACGTTTGGCCGGAACCAGTTGGGCGGCTTGGCGGAATGCTTCTGTTGCAGCTTTTGGATTGGTGTT
Source organism: Synechococcales cyanobacterium (assembly GCA_043739065.1). Taxonomy (GTDB): domain Bacteria; phylum Cyanobacteriota; class Cyanobacteriia; order Leptolyngbyales; family Leptolyngbyaceae; genus JAAFJU01. The sequence goes on from JAYUEU010000374.1 coordinate 1,001, forward strand.
GAGTTGGAGCCAGCCGAGATTTGAATAGACAAATTCTTGATTTGGGGCGCTGGTGCCAGCGATGTTGAACCAGTCCACGGATTTCTGAAGCAGATCCGATCGGTTAGATTTGAGGCCGAGATCACCCAAAACCCAAGCGAGTTGTTGGGGATAGTAGGATTCCCAAGGAGCTAACTTGTGTGCATCGTCAAGGTTTTGACTAAATTGAACGATCGCAGTTTGTTTTTGCTCTGGCGTAGTCTCGGGATTTTCAATAGACGCGATCGATTGAAAACCTTGACTCGACAACATCCAAGCTCGGTGAACGGGAACGAGCCAAACTATTGCTGCGATCGTCATTCCAGCCATAGCCAAGACTGAGGCTTGGGAGAGTTTTGATGGAATTTTTGACGGTTGAGGATTTAGATCCCGAAGTTCCGCCGCGATCGCCGCTATAAAAATTACTAACGTGCCACTAATACAGAGATTGTCCAGTTGGTAATCACTAAGGCTTTGCAGACTATAAGAAGCGATCGCAGCAATCAGGCTATGAGTTAAAGGGCTAAGGACTCGGCGAGAGTTCCACCAATGGCGACCCAGCCAAATCAAGGTTCCAATCCACAGACCTAAACCCAGAATTCCGAGTTCACCCCAGAGCTGAGCCGGAGTGCTATGAAGTTGAAATGTTAGCTCCGCTTCTTGTCCAGCCCAAATAGGACGAAATTTTTGAAATAGGTGCGGGACACTGCCTAATCCCATGCCATACAGCGGAGACTGGAGACCCATGGTCCATCCCACCGCATTAGTGATGATGCGATAGGCAAACTCACCGGAGAGATAACCGCCTGCGGTAGCATTAATGATCCCGTTCAATCGTCCGGTGCTGATGATGCCAAGAAGAATTATGCCGATCGCACCAGTACTTAGCCCAATTAATTGAGGTTTAGAAAATCGGATGAGCCAGTTTGTCCCAGTTTTGTTGCTCTTAGTTTTTTCCGATTCAACTAAAAAAGCAATCACACCAATTCCGATCGCCCCCACCAATGAAATCCAGCCCGCTCTTGCACTTGTGGTGTATAGATCAATTAGCCCCAATCCAGCACCCAGTGCAAAAATCCAGCGTAATGCCCCGCTTCGGCTCAAGCTCAACCCCAGCAAACTAGGAATCGCGAGGTTCAGATAACCAGCAACATAGTTTTGATGACCGATGGGTGCCCAGTTACGATTTTCGATCGCCTCAAAGCTAAATGGCATCACCACGCCTGTCGCTTGTTGGAGTTCCCGCAATCGAGTAAGTTCAGGAAACCAAGTCTGAACCATCCAAAGCCCAAGACTCAAAATAATAAATGCGACTTGCAGCAGTCCTTGCAGTGTCAGCAACCGTTGCCGTCTGGAACAATCGCCAATGTAGTGACTACAGGCATAAAGCGCAGCCACCATACAAATTGCCGCAATGCCCGCCCATCGAGCCTGCTGCGGAAAAACAGCGGTCAGACCAGACTGCACAATAGCCAAAACAGCCACGCCCGCAATCCAATCCAGACCATTCCCTAAACGCTGCCCGCTATCCGTCCAAGTTTGAATCATTAGCCACAGGACAGGGCACAGTAACGCCGCTTGCCATACCAGCACCCACGGCCAAGCCACCATTAACGTGCTGCTATCGGGCAGTAAGGTAAACAGCACATACAAAGTGAATCCGAGTAGTCCCAATAGCGGGCGTGAAGTTTGGGGTGAGGCTTGGGATGAGGAAGAGTCGGGAGCGTTCATAAGCGTCCATAAAAGTGACGGGCTGCGCGATCGCTTCACTTATACCCAATTCTTTTAGAAAATGCTATTCGATCGTTAAAGATTAATCTAAGGATCAATCCGTTTCAGTAGCCAAAGCGTCGAACTAACCCCTACAAAATGCGCCGTAATTAAGTGTGTATTGGCCAAAACCAGAAAAATATCTAGCGGTTGGATAAGTTGCAATTGAGAACCGGGCGAAAAAATTGCCCCCACGGCCATAAATGACTTACCCAGAAGAACCCCCGCGATCGCCTCGGCTGCAACCACCGCCATCAGCAAACCGACTCCGCGAATTGTCAAACTTCGCCATAAGAATTTAATCGTATCCGACTTTTTTGGACGAAGGTTAGGGTTTTCCTCTCGAATCCTCCGCCCCATTCGCACATAGTCAAACGACTGGTAAATACCATAAAGTAAAATACTCAAACTCACCAACGCGAACACTACACCACCGCCAGTCGCAGGGTTTGCCGCACTATCTCCCGCCGTCTGTCGCCCCATGGAAAGCGCCACTCCAGCAAAAGCAAAAATAACTCCAGCAATAACAGCCAGGACTGCTTGAACCCAGAGACTTACCCATCCCACTAATCGGAATGTCTTAGAAACTTGTTTTAAATTAGAGGTGTTCGGGGAATTGTCAGCCTGGTTAATCATACAATTATTAAAATCCTGGGTAACTCGTAAAGAGCTGCTTTGTTATTTCTTAAAACTCTACTATTTTCAAGCAAGCACATTAAATACTATTTCCAAGCAAGCATATTAATCAGTCGTACTAAAATATATCGAAAAATTTGCTCATTTTCCTAACATCTATACTAAAGCGGGTATGTCGATGCATAATCCGGCCATTGTTAGAATTCTTATTGTTGAGGACGATCCCATGATGCAATTAGGATTAACTCAAGCTCTAGAGGATTATCCTAGATTTTCCATTGTAGGACAGGCCAGTGATGGCTATGCGGGCATTGAGATGGCTTTAGCGCTGAAACCTGATGTGATTATTATGGATATCGGATTGCCCCGTTTGGATGGCATTGCCGCAACGCAACAGATTCGGGCTAAGCTCCCGAACGTACGAGTCGTCATGTTGACTTCACACACCGCCGAGACCGAAATCATTGCGTCCCTTTCTAGTGGCGCTGATGCGTACTGCGTCAAAGGAGCCGAGATAGAACGACTAGTGGCAGCGATCGGGGCCGCACAAGAGGGAGCCGTTTATCTAGATCACCAAATTGCTCGACGTGTCATCAAACAACTCAAGTCCCCCACTATAGCCCCGACCACCATGGGTCAACTTTCGCCTCGGGAACTAGATGTTTTAAAATTAGTAGTAGAGGGCTATAGCAACCCAGAAATTGCAAATGCCCTATACCTCAGCCCCAACACCGTGAAAACTCATATCCGAGGCATCATGAACAAACTTGCCGTAGACGATCGGGTCCAGGCAGCAGTGGTGGCATTGCGAGCGGGATTAGTTTGAGACTATTTGATTAGGTTTAAGGAAATTAAATAGCTTTTTCTTCTTCCCGAATCAGTATTTAAACTGATTAATAATTTATCCGATCGATGTGTTTCTCAGTAAGATACTCAAATATTTTTAAAGAGAGGGATATATGAAAATATAAAGATAATATAGAAATATTCTGAGCTAGATGCTACGAGTCAAGAAAAGGTTGCCAAATTAGGGCTATTTTTTGATCTCTAGGGCAAATTTATTACCTTAGAGAGACGTAGATACCCTGTATAATTTGTTAAATTTTTAGCATGTACTAAATAAGTCGTTCGTATCGGGTAGGTCTTGACCTGCTGACAATGAATGACAAAGTTCGGTAACCGTTGTTGTTTCTCACTCAAAGACACACATTATGAAGTTTGAAGATATTTATCAGTTCTTTAAAGATCCACCACCTTTCTATCTCAATAAAGAACTCGCAGTTTGTTATGTACTAGCAGTGCTGTTGAAAGGCGATTCCTATGGAACCGAGCTGATCCAACTTTTAGAAACTGAGTATCCGCTGTATCGATTGTCCGATACGGTCTTGTACAGTGCTCTGAAGTTCCTAGAAGATCAAGAAATGGTGACGGGATATTGGAAGAAGGTCGAAGGTCGGGGTCGTCCTCGTCGTATGTACCAAATCCGATCTGAAGTGATGATCCAAGCGCAAGAGTTAGCAACTCTGTGGGATGGCTATTCTGCAAAGCGGGAAGCGGCAGCGGCGGCTAAGTAGATCTGAATTAGGATTCCATGATCCTGCAGACTTATCTATTACTTTCGCACTTTTTACTCGCGCACTTTTCACTTGTGCATAGGGCCTGCGCACAGTAAGGATAGGGTCTTCTGGGCCCGAAATTCACTAGGCAGCGTGTCCCTAATCTCCTATTCAAGACTAGTGCTGGTTAGTGCCCTAAGCACGGTACTATTTTATAGATAGTTAGTTTAGGGTCACGAATTGCCATGGGCGACTCGGTTATTAATTCGACGTTATTTCTGACTGTATTGATGACGATCGGACAGATGTTCTTTATCCGTGCATCGGTTAAAGATCGGACTGAAACGGTAAGGCTGTCGGGTCAGCAGTCACCGGAACTGCTGCTAGATCAGCTAAAAAAATATTTTTCAGATAGGGCATACAAAGTTACTAGTATTGATGCCGATCGAAACTTAGTGAACTTGGTCGGCAACGTCCGTCCAAGTAAGTTTTTAGCGTTTTATTTGTCAGGGTTAGCCTTTTTTGGAACCCTCTGTTTAGTGCTGATTCTGAATGTGGTTGCGCCAGATTTATCGACACTCTGGTGGATTATTCTTTCGATTTCTCCATTAGCTGGCGTATTCTACTGGAAAAAAGCGGGGCGATCGGAGTCAGTTTCATTTTTACTCGAAAATTCGGAGTCCAAGGACTCGGATTTGAAAGTGAGCATAATTAAGGTCCAAGCTCACCGCGACGAAGTGGAATCTTTGAGGCAGTCACTACAGTTGGAATTGTTAGATGAATCTGAATAGATCCTGCTGTTAATCAGTTGTTGAATCAACGTTCACTGCTCTAAAATTTAAATAAAAATCGAGAAAATACAAAAGTACTCCCTCGATTGAATGTAAACTGTCTGATAAAGAATATGGTTATGAATGTCACTCATAACCTAAGATTCTGATCTAGAACGCACCGACAGGTGTCAATTCATCAGCATCTTCTTCCTCTTCATCCTCTTCCATATCGTCATCATCTAGATCAATGTCATCGACATCGACATCGGAGTCATCTTCCATCTGGCGCAAACTTGGGAAAAGAAAATGATTCTCTTCCACATACTGAGCACCGAAAAGACCTTTTTCAGCCCAGAAGTACCGATCGGTGGTGTGTTCGTTGCGTTTCACCAACAGTAGCGCTGGGGGGAGAACTCCTTCAGTATGAATGAATTTCCTTGCAGCCGTCACGGGCTTGTCTTCACCACAATCAATACTAAACTGTGGTACACATTCTAAGATTCGCCGTCCTTCTTGACGACGACGACTCTTACGTTTACGTCTCCTAGCCAAAACCCATTACCTCCTTGAAACTGTTGCGAGATTACGCTTCTTGTTACAAAGCCGTCGAAATTATATGCCGTAAGGCAGTAAGATTTCAACAGACGATCGTTTATGTACATGCATTGAAATGGTGAGTAGACAAATCGTTGAAAAAATCAACATGACAGGTTTAACTCGCAATTTAGCGTTGCCGCCTAGCACTATGCTAACCGATCAAAATTGTAACAAGGGGCACTTAAAGTAGATTTAATAATGTCCCCAACTTACTCGTTGTAAACCCTTAAAGTCAATCTCTAAATTGAGAAATGTTGACCAACAGGTGATAATGGAGACGATGTGAGTTATATTTTTTCTGGAATGTCTGCGAGTCATGAATTAGTTATTATTTGTCAGTCACAGCTTTCTTTATTGGTGGAAAGCTTGGGCGTTTCTAGTGCCACGGTCTATTTGACAGATTCGTGGGAAAGTGGAAATGCTTCACAGTTGCAGCGGGTGGCCGTGGTTCCCATTGAAACAGCCGTCTCTCGAAATCGTCAACTCTCTGCGGGGAGCGTATCGACTTCCCGAACGATGGTCGATTCATCCAAGTCTCGACGCAAAGATGACGAAACTGATGATTTGTCTTCTAGGGAAACCTGGCGTAAGCCTAATAATTATCAGCCCAGCAGTCATCAAATTGTTTTGCCTTTACTCCATGAGGATCAGGTCTTGGGGGTGTTAGTGGCTGAACGAAGTCAACCTTGGGATGCGATCGCTCAGCTTCAAATGGATACGGTTAGGCAAGTCTTGGTTTCAGCTTGTGTCTTAGATTTTCGCTCTCGATGGTTTGAACAACAGGCAAAGCAGCAGCAAGTTTTTCAGCGGCAACAGAAGGATTTACTTGATAATTTGCTCCATCAATTCCGCAACCCATTAACAGCCATGCGGACCTTTGGAAAATTGCTAGTGAAGCGACTTGTAGATGTGCCTCGGAACCAAGACGCGGCTGACAGTATCGTTAGAGAAAGCGATCGTCTTCAAGCATTACTTGTGCAATTTGAGCGGGCAATCGAAAGCGGCGGAATCAAATCGTTGCCCTTAACTATCGCGCCATCGGCAGGGGAAATCACTGGAGCAACGGGATTACTCAACCCCACAACACTTTCTGACACGGAACTTTCGGACACAACATTGACGACATTAGGCCGATCGTTAAACCTGACAGAATTGGAGATTCAATCGGTCTTAGATCCAGCCATTCAATCGGCTTTGGGGGTTATGGACGATCGAAATCAAACCTTACAAATCGATATTCCTAAATCTTTAATTTGGGTTAGGGCGGATCGATCGGCCTTAACAGAAGTGGTGATTAATTTATTGGACAATGCCAGCAAATATACTCCTGTCGGGGGCCAGATTTGTGTGGAATTGGACGATCGCGGCGATCGGGTTGAGTTGTGGATTACGGACACGGGCTACGGTATTCCTCAAGACGATCAAGAGCGATTATTTGAGCGCCATTATCGAGGCGTACAAGCAGAATCAACGATCGCAGGGACTGGATTAGGACTGTCTATTGCTCGGGAATTAATGCGACAGATGCAAGGTGACATAGTAGTTTTCAGCCCGCCACCTATCGACCATGCCGTACAGGAATTTCCGGCAGGGACTAGTCTTCAGGTGACGCTGCAAAAAGCTGATGTGAGTCTAGAGACATAAATCTAGAGACTTACGGAACAACACTAGGTTGTTTGTTTATCAAACAGTGCTGTTTTTAAATCCTCGGGTTTGAATACTCCGAATTCAGTAATGATTCCTGCAATTAAATTTGCTGGCGTTACATCGAAGGCTGGATTGAAGTAATCAACGCCCACCGTTGGACAAACTACAGTGTTGCCAATCTTATAAATTTCAGCAGGGTCGCGCTCTTCGATTTCAATGTGACTTCCATCAGGAATACTGAAATCAATAGTCGAGAGCGGGGCGGCGACGTAAAATGGAACACTGTGCGCCTTAGCGATAAGTGCCACGCTGTAGGTACCAATTTTATTAGCTGCGTCTCCGTTGGCGGCAATTCGATCGGCACCCACCACCACTACATCAATTAGTCCATGGTGCATACAGTGCGCAGCCATATTGTCCGTAATAACTGTGACGGGGATGCCTTCTTGAGCACATTCCCAGGACGTTAGCTTGGCTCCTTGCATACGGGGTCGAGTCTCGTCAGCATAAACCCGCTCCAGACGACCAGCAGTCCAAGCCGATCGGACCACACCCAAGGCCGTCCCGTAGCCTGCTGTAGCCAGTGCACCTGCATTACAATGGGTTAGCAAGCGCAGTTTCTGTGGCGAGGCTGGGAGCACCGTAAGACCGTTATCGCCCATGGCTTTACAGGTGGCTAAATCGTCTTGACAAATTTGATGCGCAGTTTCTAATAGCACTTGACGCAAATGAACCACGCTACCAAGCGTTTGGCGGGCTGTTTTCATCATGCGATCGATCGCCCAAAATAGGTTCACCGCTGTGGGTCTTGTCGCTCGCAACGTATTGGCAATCTCATTGAGTTGAGCAAGAAATTGATCACGATCGTTCGTTTGGATTTCCGTTGCGCCGAGATAGATACCATAGGCTGCTGCAATGCCAATCGCGGGCGCACCCCGAACAATCATGGTAAGGATAGCGCGGGCCATATCGCTGGAGCGAGTGATTTCAACAACGCTAAATTCTTGGGGAATACGGGTCTGATCAATTAGAAAAACGCGGTCCTGTTTCCAGACAACTGGATACACAGGATTGGAGGATAATGTAGGGGAAACCATGACGTTTGAGGGGGGAGTAAATAGTAAGAATGGCGCTATCGGGAAACCATACTACAAGAGAATGGGCCTGATTTATTAGCTTGTTTTAAGACCCTCCAGACGGCTTGACAACTAGGATAAATCCTTAACCTACAACGGTCTGAAAAGAGATTAAGCTAATTCAAATGATCATCTGAAAACTTTATAAAAACTCGGATGCGAATGTGTTTTGAGCTAAACAGAATGTATTATTATTAGCTATAAATTTACGATCTGCATACTGTCAACTAACTGCCAGGAAAGACCACACTTAAATCTATGAGTAAGAAAAAGAAAATTGAACCCTTGACGGGTGAAGAGCTACTTCAGAAAGTCAAAGAGCTAGAAAATTCCAGTCGAGAAGAAAAAGCTAAAGCTTGCGGTTACTCGACCCAAACAAAAAATGGGTTAGAGCGCGTCAACATCATGAAGTTCCAGAATGCTTTAATCGATGCGGCTGACATTTTACCTGCTGGAAAACAGGGTCCGGGTCGAGGTGGACGAAATGCAAGCTATCGTATTAGTGTGCAGTCCAATGGTAATTTACTGATTGGCGCGGCTTATACCAAACAAATGGAGTTAGCGGCAGGGGATGAGTTTTTAATTACGCTGGGCCGTAAGCACATCAAGCTCAAACAAATTGATCTTGAAGAAGAGACTAATGACGAATAAGCGATCGAAGTGGGGAGCACGGTTGATGAAATTTACGATCGTCCTTCCCAACGTCATCGTTTCTTGATGAGAATTTCAGCACCCTGAGTTATCGTACCGATCGGATAGTCGAGATTTTATGAATGATATGTTGAACGGTATTGACTGGTCGATTGCATTGCCAGCAGGATTAGCCGGGACAATTTTCCTAGGTGGAATGTTGATGATGTTTACGGGGATATGGACGGCACGCGATAAGTAGTTGTCCTGTCAGGCATTGTATCGATTCTTCTATCAGTCAACGGATCATCTTGGGAACAACTGATTTCGAGATAGGGTTTGAGGGCTTCTTCAGTTTGAGCAATGCTAATCGAATCCAGAACGCGATCACGATCGAGTAAACCCAGGATTTTATTAGGTTGACTCGCCTCACAAACGGGAAGATGACGTAATCCACGGGTCGCCATGCGGGATAGGGCATCGCTAACAAATTCGTCCGGCATAGCATACAAAACTTTTTGAGTGCAAATAGTGCCGACGGATTGTTGGGCAAAGCGTTCACGATCGTCTTGGGGATGACTTTCCCACCGCGCGATCGCCCGATTAATATCCTGAAGGGTGAGAATTCCAAAAATCACTTCAGAATTATTTTCATCCTCACTGCCCTGATCGTCACGGCTCAGAATTATCGCACTGTGAATCTTGAGCGACGTTAACTTTAAGCCCGCTTCCACAATGGAGGTAACAGCAGAGAATGTAATAACCTGAGTTTGCATCAATTCGGCCACCGTCAATCGATTGAGAAACTGCTGACGAGGATCGGATGCCGCAGGTTCGGTGCTGACTTCGGCGGTGGCGGGTTCTGGAACAACTTCGTTTTTGGGGCGAATGCGCTCTACGACCCAAACGCTCAAGCCAACTGCCGCCATCAATGGCAACACAATTCGGTAGTCGCGGGTGAGTTCGAACAACAGCAAAATAGCGGTCAACGGTGCCCGAGTACTCGCCGCCAAGACTGCCGCCATACCCACCATTGCATAGGCAGGCGGGGCTGCAATACTGCTGGCAAACATCGGTAAAAGTTGCGGTAAAAGCTGACCATACGCCGCACCCAATGCCGCACCCAAAAACAAAGCGGGGGCAAATATTCCTCCGACCAATCCGCTGCCCAGACAGATTGCAGTGAGTAATAACTTGCTGACTAAAA
>JAYUEU010000375.1:0-4293 GCA_043739065.1 Synechococcales cyanobacterium
ACCGAAGGCAACGCGCTCCAGCAGTCTCCTCTGCTTCAACAACATCCCGCCGCTCATCGTCTAATTCAGCAAAATGTAGATGAATTATTAAAACAAGGCTGCTCTCTTAGCCTAACTCGCGAACTTTTCCTCGCCGAAATCGACTGGCGACTGCGTTGTAGTGCCCAAGTCCTAATCACCGCCCCCAGTCACGATCTCGCCGCTGGAGAGATGATGCTACAGGAACTTCAGAAAGCCCTGAATATTCCCATTCAGCTTGTTCCCATGGAAGAACTTGCCCAAGTGCTAGACCAAACACGCTCCAGCACCGTCGTCACCAGTCGTTATTTCATTCATCAAGCCGAAGCGATCGCCGCTCCAAAATCGGCCCGTGTCATTCCTATTGATATTTACGATTTTGAAAAAGAACTCAAACTCGTCAAAGATCTGCCTAAAGGCCACCATCTAGGTATCGTCAGTCTCAGTGCTGAAACGATCGGCGTGGCCTCGATTATCATCCATAGTCTGCGCGGTGAAGACATTTTACTCATGGGCGCGGCGACCACCGATGCCTATAAGTTAGACGCGATCATTCGTAATGCGCAAACAATTATCTGTGATGAACCCAGCCATATCCCTGTGAAAGCCGCCATTCTTGCCGCCCAAGACGACTTAATTCGTGCCCCAAAAATAATCGCCTGCGAACGCTTCATCGTGAGTAAATCCATCGGACTACTCAAACGAGAGCTAGGATTGGAATGAACCGTAGTAAAGCTTGTATGCCCTTAGAAAACTCTCCCATTGAACCCCATTCCCCATTATTTCCCCTGAGTAAACGGGTGAATCGTATGGTGATTTTTGACTTCGATGGAACGATCGCAGACAGCTTCAGCATTGGGATCAAAATTGGCAATCAGCTTGCCGAAGAATTTGGGTTTCCGACCGTCACCATGGAGACGATCGATCGATGGCAACACCTCAGATCTAAGGAAATAATTCGCGAAATTGGAGTCCCATTCTACCGACTACCCAAAATCATTCGGCGCTTCAAATCTGACATGAACCGAGAAATCCCCAATCTTCAGCCCTTTGACGGCATGAAAGAAACCCTTCGGATCCTTCGCAGCCAAGGGTGTCGTCTGGGGATTGTGTCATCAAACAGCGAAGAAAATGTTCGCAGCTTCCTAGAGGTTCAGGGCATGAGCCACCTATTTGAATTCGTTATTTCCTGTCCTCGGCTTATGGGCAAGGATAAAACCCTCAAACGCATTTTAAAAAAGCAAAACATTGATCCCGAAATCGTCCTTTATGTTGGCGATGAAACCCGCGATATTGATGCTGCCAAACGTAGTAACATCCGATCGGCGGCGGTATCTTGGGGCTTCAACTCCCTCCAAGCCCTCACCGAACACTATCCCGACTTCATCTTGACTGAACCTGCCGACCTAAACAAAGTTGTGCTGCGTTTTTAGGAGGTCCGCTGCATTTTAGGAAAATGTAATCTTAAAATTTAGATGAAGATTATTGACTCAATATTGCGAGATTGGCAATCAGCGACGACGATCGATTTATCATTAGCTCTAACTTCAGAAAATTTTAAACGTATTAATCCGTAATTATGAGTCAAACTTATTGCCCCGTTTTCCTTGTGACTGGAGGTGCCGGATTTATTGGTGCCAACTTTGTTCTCCGAATGCGCCAAAACAATCTAGCCAAAATCATTAATCTCGACAAACTCACCTATGCCGGGAATCCCCAAACCCTCGCGAGTCTTGCAGAAGATCCCGATCATCAGTTGGTGCGCGGTGACATTGGCAATACAGAATTGGTAACGCATTTACTCGATAAGTATCAACCTGATGCTGTTGTGAACTTTGCGGCTGAAAGTCATGTCGATCGATCGATTCTCAATCCCGGTGAATTCGTTCAGACTAATGTTGTCGGGACGCTGAATTTGCTGGAAGCCAGTCGAGGCTATTGGCAGCGATTGTCGCGGGATCAGTCCAATCGTGATAAGTGCAATAGATTCAGGTTTCTGCATGTTTCGACAGACGAAGTTTATGGTTCTCTCAGTCCCACAGACCCTGCCTTCCGCGAAGATACGCCCTATGCTCCCAATAGCCCTTACGCCGCCTCAAAAGCTAGCTCAGATCATTTAGTCCGGGCTTACCACCATACCTATGGAATGCCTGTTCTCACAACAAATTGCTCTAATAACTATGGACCCTATCAATTCCCCGAAAAGCTAATTCCACTCATTATTTTAAATGCATTACAAGGTAAACCGCTTCCAGTTTACGGCGATGGTCAAAATGTTCGAGATTGGCTTTATGTCACGGATCATTGTGATGCGATCGCTCTAGTCTTGGCAGAAGGCAAACTGGGCGAAACCTATAATATTGGTGGTATCAACGAAAAAACAAATATTAGCGTTGTGACGACTATTTGCGAAATTTTAGACACATTATCTCCCAAAGCTGGATTAGACCGCAAGTCTTTAATCACCTTTGTCAAAGACAGACTTGGTCACGATCGTCGGTATGCAATTGATTGCAGCAAAATCGATCGAGAACTGGGCTGGAAACCAAAAGAGAGCTTTGAGACTGGGCTTCATCAGACAGTGCAATGGTATTTAGATAATCCGGAATGGGTTGAAGCTGTTCAATCTGGTGCATACCAAACCTGGATTCATCAAAACTATGGCGATCGTAAATAGACTTATTTATAAGTTCAAATTATTTGTACATTCATTCTAGGTAGCACAATGAAAGGAATTATTTTGGCAGGCGGCTCTGGGACCCGGCTTTACCCGTTGACGCAGGTGGTCAGCAAACAACTCATGCCGGTTTATGACAAACCAATGATTTACTATCCGCTTTCGACATTAATGTTAGCGGGCATTCGTGAAGTACTAATCATTTCTACCCCAGATCATTCACCATTATTTAAAGATTTATTGGGAGATGGATCTCAATGGGGAATGGAATTTAGTTATATTGAACAGCCTACTCCAGATGGATTAGCTCAGGCGTTTATTTTAGGGAAAGAGTTCATTGGCGATGATTCAGTTTGTTTGATTTTAGGGGACAATTTGTTCTATGGTCATGGACTCGTTGAGATTTTACGGCGATCGGCCAAACTTAAAGATGGCGCGGTTGTATTTGGATATCGTGTTTCCGATCCGAGAGCTTACGGAGTTGTAGAATTTGATCAATCTGGAAAAGTATTGAGTTTAGAAGAAAAGCCCACCGAACCAAAGTCTAACTATGCAGTACCGGGGATTTATTTCTATGATTCACAAGCCGCTGCGATCGCCTCTACTCTCAAACCGTCTTCTCGCGGAGAACTCGAAGTCACTGATTTAAGCAAAGTCTATTTAGAAAAGGGCAAACTCCACGTCGAACTGCTTGGACGGGGCTATGCTTGGCTCGACACAGGCACCCATGAATCTCTCCATCAAGCTGCTAGTTTCATTCAAATTCTAGAAGAACGTCAGGGTTTTAAAGTCGCCTGTGTGGAGGAAATCGCATACCGAAATGGCTATATTGACGCAGCTCAATTAAGTAACCTAGCGCGGCCTTTAGCCAAAAGTACCTATGGTAAATATCTTCTAAATCTATTAACTCCAGATAGTTTCTACGAACGTTGGAGAACTTAAGTAAATTAATTTGACCGTTATAGTTCTTCATTCATAATTTTTCATGCAATTTATCAAGACTAAAATCCCAGATGTAATGATTCTGGAACCTAAGGTATTTGGGGACGATCGGGGCTTTTTCTATGAGAGCTTCAATGAGAAGGCATTTCTAGAAGCAACAGGATTTCAGACTACATTTGTTCAAGATAACCATTCTAAATCTGCCAAAAATGTATTACGTGGTCTTCATTACCAAATTCAGCAACCTCAAGGAAAACTTGTTCGGGTGGCCGTGGGTGAGGTTTTTGATGTGGCCGTGGATTTACGACGAAATTCTGACTACTTTGGGCAATGGGTAGGGGTTCATTTAAGCGCTGAAAATAACCGCCAGCTATGGGTTCCACCAGGATTTGCCCACGGCTTCTTAGTACTATCAGAAAATGCAGAGTTTTTGTACAAAACAACCGATTACTATGCTCCAGCCTATGAACGATCGGTGTTGTGGAATGATCCAGACTTAGGAATTGAGTGGCCAATAGATCAAGCTCCAATTCTGTCAGGTAAGGATCAATTGGGGAGCCGATTTAAGGATGCAGATGTGTTTGAATAGTTTAAATCCTATTGACAAATAGATAATAGATCTAACAGAACGTCGAGAGATTGTGAAATTTATCGAC
>JAYUEU010000376.1:0-8897 GCA_043739065.1 Synechococcales cyanobacterium
AATTCAACTTCCAAACCATTCATCGACAAATAGCGTTCTGCTAAAAGTGCCGCCGCACAGCCCGTTCCCGCCGCCGTAATCGCTTGACGATATTCATGATCTTGTACATCACCCGCCGCATATACGCCTTCAATATTGGTTTTCACCGTACCAATTTGCGGAACAATATATCCAGTCTCATCGAGTTCTAATTGACCCTTAAAAATATCGGTATTTGGACTATGCCCGATCGCATAAAACAAACCCTTCGATGGAATGTCTGTAACAACTTGGGTCAACCGATCGCGCACCTTCACGCCTGTTAGAAAACCATTCTCACCAAATACATCGATCGCTTCTGTATTCCAATGAATCGTAATCTTCGGATTGTTTAAAACCCGATCCTGCATGGCCTTACTTGCTCGTAATTTGTCGCCCCGCACCAACATATGAACATGAGTCCCATATTTGGTTAAATACACGCCCTCTTCAGCCGCTGTATCCCCACCGCCAATAATCACCAAAGGCGCATTTTTAAAAATTGGCGAAGCCCCATCACAAATCGCACAAGCCGACATTCCCGAATTCCAATATTGCGCTTCACTTGGCAATCCCAATCGCTTGGCCGTCGCTCCGGTCGCAATGATAATACTGTGGGTGCGCACCGTCCGATCGGTTGAAGTCACTACAAAAGGCCGCTGACCTAAATCCACCGAAATTACATCTTCCGTATGCAACTCCGTCCCCCACCGCGCCGCCTGAGCCTTCATGCGTACCATCAACTCCGGTCCTGTAATGCCCTCTGGAAATCCAGGAAAATTTTCCACCTCCAACGTCGTCATGAGCTGCCCGCCCGGAACCCCGCCCATGTGTTGCCCTTCAAACATCAACGGCTTCAAGTTCGCTCGCCCCGCATAAATCGCTGCCGTATATCCCGCAGGACCGGATCCAATAATAACGACGTTTTCGATAGCGTTTTCCAGAGCATTTTCCATGATGACGTTAGCGGCAGGGTAGGTGAATTAGAGTAAATGGGCAAAGTCGTAATGACTTCGGTTTTATAGCTTAACAGAAGTTATGGCGAATCATTGGATGGTTCTGGATCCACTGGTTCTAAAGGTCGATCGCAGGGACATTCCGCATAGGCCATTTTCGCACGCAAAAACACAAAATCTTCTCGCATTTCAACCTCAGCAATGCCTAAAAAATCTTCCTGTTGGGTCTTAGGATTCAATCGTTTTGCTCGACAGACTTGACCGATCGGTAACTCTTTATCTGGCGGCGCTATTTTCTGGCCATTGCACCAGCGCCAAGTTTCTTCATCGTTGAGCAAAATTGATGGATGATGCATTAATGGTTGTTCCACAGCGGTTAGGACTAAGGATTGATTTTCGATCGCCGCTTCGATCGCCTCAAACGCCAAACTATTCGATAAATCAAAACCACTGCTATGGGTTCGCGTCAAACCAGCCAAAGTCCCTCCAGTCCCCAATGCCGCACCTAAATCCCGAGCGATCGCCCGAATATAAGTTCCGCCACCGCAGGTAATATCGAGATCAATTTCTGGAAATTCGCCGCCGCGCCAATCTAAAACCTTAATCGCAGACACCTCCACCGTCCGCATCGGTATGTCCACCGCAACCCCCGCCCGTGCCAAATCATAGAGCCGTTTCCCATCGACTTGGATGGCACTAAAGGCAGGCGGAATTTGATCGATCGTGCCGATAAATTGGGGTAGCAACGCTTTGATTTGATCCAACGTAATTTGAGGACAAGCCGTCTGGGTCAAAATTTCGCCTTCGAGATCATCGGTGGTCGTTACGATCCCAAACCGGACGATCGCTCGATACGCTTTGGACTGCGGCAAAAATTGCAACAATCGGGTTGCTCGACCGATCGCCATCGGCAACACACCATCCGCCATCGGATCTAATGTTCCAGCGTGACCAATTTTTTTTGTTTTTAATAGTTGTCGTAGTCGCGCTACACAGTCATGGGACGTAAATGTAAGTGGCTTGTGAAGATTGAGAAATCCGTCCATAACTATTTAAATATTGAGTAAATACTAGCGTCAGGGAAAATTAGTTTAAACCAGAACGATCGGAGATAATGAGAAAACATCGATCGCCACCTCATAACTGAATAATAGATCTCCGAAGCAGAAACCCCTCATGCAGAATCTTTTTATCTATCAATTATTTCGGGATCCTCTATTTTTTGGACGCTACATCATCATTATTGTCGGCTCCATTGTCATCCACGAACTGGCTCACGGTATTGTCGCGATTTCCCAAGGTGACGACACGCCAAATACCTCTGGCCATATTACGCCGAATCCTATTGTTCATATGGGCTGGACATCGATCATTTTTCTTTGTGTTTCCGGCATGGCTTGGGGATTGATGCCCGTGACTCCCGCAAAATTTCGCCATGCTCGTTGGAGCGATATCGCAGTTTCTCTGGCGGGTCCAGTTTCAAATTTAATTTTGGGAACTGTGGCCGTGATCCTTGGTGGGGTCAGTTCGCGCAGAGGGACGACGATGATTAATGAACAATTCTGCATGATGGCGGCTCAAATCAACTTTTCTTTGTTTGCCCTCAACATGCTTCCCGTACCGCCTCTAGACGGTTTTCATGTCTACAGCCAGCTTTTCCCGAAGCTCAAGGCCCTTGAAACTCCCGAAATAAGCATGTTTTTGATGTTTGCGATCTTCAGCATTCCAGCCGTTGGTCTGGGTATAAGGGTTGTGTCATCCACTCTGGTCGCGACTATTACTGCGTTTCTATCCTAAAACGTTTCTATCCTAAAACTTAGACGGCTATGCCCGAAGTCTTTAATGCCTCAAGCGCTTCATCCACCGATCGTAACCGCCGATAGAGATTCGTTTCTGTGATTTGCTGGAGCCACTTCGTAAACTCCTCGCTGACGGTGACACTGCTCAAATCGTAATATCCCCCTTTACGGGGTAATTCTGTGGGTGCTTTTCCCGTCAACATCGCAATCAAGGTCATCCCTAAGCTGTAAATATCCGAAGCCAACACCGTCCGTCCGCTAAATTGCTCTGGAGGCATATAGCCATAGGTCCCCACAATGGTGAAATTTACTGTTTCCAAACTCTTCAATGCCTTTACTGTTCCGAAATCGACCAAATGAGGGCGACGATCTTGACCTAAGACAATGCTGCTGGGCTTGAGATCTCGATGGAGAATGGGTGGATTATGGCTATGGAGATGACCAATGATTTTGAGGAGAACAACTGCCATTTTCTGGACCTCATCTTCTGTAAATATGCGACCCCGATCGAGAATTTTCTGAAGCGACATTCCAGGGACGTAGGATTGGACCAAGGCTATTGCTCGACTGGTCGGTAGAGATTCTTCAAAATATTCTAAAAATTTTGGTACACAAGGATGATTAATCGTCTGGAGCGTCTCGACTTCCCGACCAAATAGCTTTAAGTCATTTGGATCCAATTCATCGTCCACAAACAGCAGTTTCACTACCACCTGATCTCCGGTGACGATATCTCGCGCCCGCAACGTCCAGCGTCCGGCCTGCTTTCCCAGTTGTTTCTCGACTTCGTACCGATCGCCCAGAAGTTGGCCAGCCATGAGTTAATGTCCTTAAAGCACTATAGAGAGATATTCATCGTAATTTGTTACAGTCGTTTGTACTTCAGAATCTGACCTCACCAAACGGTATGGTTAAGGATAAGTTCAGACTTTACTGCACCTTGACACCTGCCATGACTCTTGCTACTTCCCTTCGCTATGAACAGAACCCGACGATCCGCCAATTGGCCGATCGGATCGATGCTATCTGGACCGAATCCCTGGATTTAAAGCCCTATTTTCTACCGGAAGATTTGGGCTATGTGGAAGGTCGGATGGAGGGAGAGCGGCTTGTGATTGAGAATAAGTGCTACCAAACGCCTCAGTTTCGTAAGCTGCATTTAGAATTGGCAAAAATTGGTAATGGCCTAGATATTCTCCATTGTGTTATGTTTCCCCGATCGGACTACGCCCTACCGATGTTTGGGGTTGATCTAGTTGCAGGACGAGCCGGAATCAGCATGGCCATTGCAGATCTTTCTCCCATTAGCGGCGATCGGAAGCTTCCATTATCCTACAGTGAAGCCCTAGAAGCGTTACCTGAATCTGAATTCAAAAAGGTTCGCACATTTCCGATGTGGGGCGACATTTTCTCACCTCATTGCCTGTTTATTCATCCAGAGGGAGCCGAGGAAGAACTCAGCTTCGTCACTCGCGTCACCCAATATCTGCAACTTCACTGTGATTTGGCCGTCGATACTCCGCCGACTCCCGAACGCAGTGATGAAATTGTGGCGGCCCAGAGTTATTACTGCACACGTCAACAGGAAAATGACAAGACGAGACGGGTATTAGAAAAAGCCTTTGGAACCGCTTGGGCCGATCGGTACATGACCACTGTTCTTTTTGATATGGCTAATACGACATCTTTAGGAATTGTCTTGTCTTGACTTCACCCTAATAAATAATAAATGTTCCAAATCATGGACCAACGTCTAAGTTCTCAAGTCGTGTCCCAAAAATCACGAAAAATCACGATCGAAATTTATCGATTTATTTTATGGATCCAATTAGATATAGATAACCGCACCGTTCTAGCAACAAAAAACGATTCACTAATGTGATTACTATGATATTCATTAACTATAAGCCTGAAAATTTATGATCCCGGGCTTTTTTGATTTATATTCTCCTTCATCAACCTCAAGTAGTCTCAACTCAATGATCGCTGGGATCTCCGATCGGTTCTGTTACGTGAATCACTCTCCGCAGATTTACGTAACAATTAGATTCAAGTTGTTGTGAAATTTACAAGAAAATACTTGCCAACAAATTAAACTGAAAACCGTGCTCCCAGCGAGAATCCGGCTGAAGCTCTGCTTGCTGAGGATTAAAATGTATCACAATATACAGAATTATTCCTTCATAATTGATGAAATTCAACGACTAGGCTTCTTGTTCTCGCATATCTCTAAATGAAAATCATGTACCCCCTCTCCTAAGGGTAACCATGTACTTTGTTCAGAGTTGCAGAACTACTCTAGCCTCTTTGTCTCTAGTCTCTTTGTGTCATCATTCTTTGTGTGGTTCGGAAGGTTGTGAGCGTGTTGAATTTTATTTCCAAAATAGGCTTGGTGGCGATTGCGCTGCTACTTGTCCCTACGGTGGGAGATGTGGCTTGGGCGGCTGACCCGACTCCCGTGGAAGCGGCAGCGGCAGCGGCGGGTACTGCTCAAAACAGTGCAGATACGGCTTGGATGCTTGTTTCTGCGGCTTTGGTGTTGTTGATGACTCCCGGCCTTGCGTTCTTTTATGGCGGTTTTGTCCGCTCTAAACACGTTCTCAACACGATGATGATGAGCTTCATCATGATGGGCATTGTGGGCGTAATCTGGACGCTGTGGGGCTACAGCCTGTCATTTGCTCCCGGTAATAAAATTATCGGTGGATTTGACTGGGCGTTTTTCAATAACGTCAAGACAGATGCGGGATACTACCTCTCTAAAGATGTCCTAGCAAACTTGGGCAATATTGGCGCTTTCGTTACCGATACGGTCAAAGGTAGCCCGACCGAAGGAGCTGGAACCTACGCCTCCACTATTCCTCACCAGCTCTTTGCGGTGTATCAGATGATGTTTGCAATCATCACACCTGCGCTGATCTCTGGTGCGATCGTTGAGCGCACCAGCTTCAAAGCCTACTTCTGGTTCATGGTCCTCTGGGCTGGAATTCTATATCCAATTTTTGCTCACATGGTGTGGGGTGTTGGCGGATTCTTGGGTGTCAATGGTGGCATTGGAGCATTGGACTTCGCTGGTGGTACAGTCGTTCATATCAGTTCAGGGGTGTCGGCATTTGTTGCAGCTTGGATGATCGGTCCTCGCAAAACCTATCCTAACCAGCCTGCAGCACCCCATAACGTGCCTTATATATTGTTGGGTGCTGGTTTACTGTGGTTTGGCTGGTTTGGTTTCAATGGCGGTAGTGCCCTTGGTTCTAATAGCTTAGCAACAGCAGCTTTTGTCACAACTCAGATTTCTGCCGCAACAGCAGCTCTGGTTTGGGTGATTCTAGAGTGGGTGTTGCGGGGCAAACCGACAGCGGTTGGTGTGGCGACGGGTGCGGTTGCTGGACTCGTTGGCATTACGCCCGCTGCTGGATTTGTCACACCAATAGCAGCGTTGTTGATTGGTGCATTAACGTCAACGGCTTGTTTCTTTGCCGTTAGCCTGAAAGCCAAAATGCAGTTTGATGATTCGTTGGATACCTTCCCGGTTCACGGTGTGGGCGGGACGATCGGTGCAATCTTGACCGGTGTATTTGCAACTAATGCTGTCAACCCTGGCATCTTGGGTAAGGATCCCGCAGGTAAACTTATATCTCTCGGCTTGGTCGATGGAAACGCGAATCAAATCGTTACCCAGATCATTGCAGTGGCTGTCACCTTCGTTTTAGCGGGTGTTGGTACATTCGTCATTCTGAAGCTCTTGAGTTTGGTGATGCCTTTGCGTGCGAGGGAAGAAGAAGAATACCAAGGTCTCGACATCAACGAGCATGGTGAAGAAGCCTATGGTGATGAACTGTCATCTGGGTTTGCCCAAGTGAAATAAGCCTCTTCTAGATTGATTATAAGAAACCCCGATTGGAATCTCCGATCGGGGTTTCTTGTTTAACCGTCTTGTAACGTAACTGTCTTGAATTATCGCCGTCGTGCTTTTCGAGTTTCATCCTCTCGGCGACGACGATCGCGCCATTCGGACGTAGTAATATAAATCACTCCTACCGTAATGGATCCCATCAACACAGCAGCGACTAACTCAAGCGTCGTGAACAGTGAACTACTCATGAAGCTCTAAATCCCGTTGCGGCCCCAGACGACCATCGCGATCGAAAAGGTAAATACTGCAAACATTCCTGCCCAACCTAACGACAAAATATCCATAGCTTTAATGGCTCGCTTACAATACACAACAAACATTACTAATCATCATAACAGGATGTCAGGTGACGAGTGAGAACGAAGCAAGAATATGATGCGAAGCATGACCACAAGCAATATGAACGCCTTGAATCGATCAAAGCAGGTATCCTAGCCGGACTCGCGATCGCCGCCATTGCAGGTATTGGGGCGGTGGTTAATCCTGAATTTATGCGTCTGCCCACCATCGTATTGGATGTGTCTATAGCGGGTTTTTCCGGCGGACTTTTTGGTATTACCTATCGTCATCTAGTCAGCCAAGGCCAGGATGAACATTTAAAATCTGGTGCGATCGGAGCCTTTGCCTTAGTTCGTGGACTGGCTCAAGCTGAACTTTTTTGGGTTTATCGCGAGAACCTTTGGGCAGTCGGGATCGCTATTGTAGAGAATTTTGTCATGTTTGGAGTTGCAGCATTGCTGTTAGATTTTGCGATCAAAGCTCAGTGGATTCAGCCGTTTAATGGACAAGATCAAGGACTAGAATGATCAACGATCGGACATTGCCGTCTTGTAGCATAATGAAGTCAAATCATGTATGGAAGATCGAGGCATGTGTTATTGAATGCGCACGATCGTCTGAAGAGTATTACTACGGCAGATCTACGACAGTGGCTGACTGCAACTCAAGTTCAGGCTAAATCTGGTAAACTCCCGACTTATATTCCTGTTCTTTCTCAGATTCAGCCGGATCTTTTGGCGGTTACGATTCAAACTAATTCATCGTCATCTGTAGAACTTGGCGATGTCGCTAAACCGTTTGTTTTGATGAGTTTGATTAAGCCATTTTTGTTGCTTTTTCTATTGGTTCGGGTGGGACGTGAGGCGGTGTTTTCGAGGGTTGGGATTGAACCATCGGATCAACCGTTTCATTCTATTGCCCAGCTTGCTTCCGATCGGGGCCGTCCTCGTAATCCTATGATTAACAGTGGGGCAATTTTTTTAGCCTCGCTATTACCCGGAAATAGTCCAACGTCGCGCTGTGAATCCTTGCGATATTGGCTCAATCAATCGGCGGGTTGTAATCTGACTCTGGATGAAGAAATGTTGTTTTCAGTCCGATCGCTCGGCAATGAGACCAATCGATCGATCGCAAATTTACTAAAGCGCGCCGGATATCTTGATGATATTGATTTGGTGATTGAAACCTATAATCAAATTTGCTGTTTATCAGGCACAGTCGTAGATTTAGCGCGTTTAGGTCTTTTGATGGCGCTGCCGCATCCAACGATCTCGTCTCAAGATCAGCACATTGTTAATAGTTTAATGATGACCTGTGGTCTATACGAGAGTTCAAGTCAGTATGCTATGCGCATTGGACTGCCGATTAAATCGGGGGTTAGCGGTGGATTGATTGCGATCGTACCTAAAGCAGGAGCGATCGCAATCTATAGTCCAGCAATTGATGAAATTGGGAATTCAGTAGGCGGACTTTTCCTATTGGAACAACTTGTCCATAACCACAAGCTTAGTCTGTTTCAAACGGATTAGGAGCTTTACTTCTTCTCGCCAAATTTAGCCTTTGCTTTGTCGTAAATCTCCGCTGTAATTGAGAGTTCTCCCATTTCCTGAGCGAGTTTCTCAATCTTCTTTCGTGCACCGGGCCTCACGAAAAACGGGATTTCTTTAAGCCTTGCTTCAGCTTCAGGGGTCCATTCCATAATTTATGAATCTTCTTCAAATGGTATAACTTGGCATTTTGTATAGTTCAGTTTAGCAGCCGATCGTGCATTCTTGAGAGAAGTAGGACAAAGAACCTAGCTGCAACTATGGTATTGAGTATAGGATTGGAGCAGTCTTGGAGATTGAATGAGTGGGTTGAGTTCGATCGGCGCGGTGGTCTCGATCGCCTTGATTTGTTGACACGACCTTACGATATGCTAGAGCAGAT
>JAYUEU010000377.1:0-6733 GCA_043739065.1 Synechococcales cyanobacterium
CTTCGTAGTGCCGGACGACAGCGCAGTGCGATCGCGGACGACCTGATTGCCTTTGGAACTGATTTATCTTGGCAAGCTGATCTTTTGGACTATGCAAGGCAGTATGCTCAGCAGGTCTGCCTTGATCAACAGGAATTTCACGCAAATCAGCCCCATTAATGCTCAAAGCGATCGTTAACTCCACGAGTGTATTAATCTGGTAGGTGTTTAGACAATGAAGCTAGGTTAATTTTGCTACAGATATTAAATTTGTAGTCACTGCTCCATTATCCCATCCCTACCATGCCTACCATGACCGATCGCATTATCTTGACTCAATCAACCGAGTATGAGCGCTGTCATCTGAGCCTCCCAGATGAAGCCACACCGATCGCAGGCATAAGTTTTAGAGGGGATTATTACAGTTTCCTCAAAGTGGTCCCGACCCTAGACCGGACCAATCAACTCGTCGATCGGTTGGTAAGTCGGGGGAGGCGGGCAGTGGTGACGACCATTCCCAAGGGGTTTTGTATTTGGGTCTATGAGGCGCTGGCGGCGCTGGCCAAACCTAAATCTCGACATAAATCTACGGTACCAACCACACCGTCTCGATCGATTCGCATTTTAAAATCAGATCTGGATTATCGACCTTGCCAAATTCTGGTCCCAGACCTAGATAAACCACTGACGGGCATTGCTTATAATGAACACCTCCATAGCCTGCTGCGGATTGTACGGGATGAAGCCCAAGCGATCGAACTCGCGCAAAAACTAGAGCGCAGAGGAAACAGCACAGTCATCACCGTCAGTGCCTATGGCTATTCGGTATGGGTTTTTGAACCGGAAGCCCGATCCCTTGAACGAAGGGGTTGATTGACTAATAAGCCGACTTCTAAGAAAAGCATTACTCGAAAATCCGCCTGCGAACAAATTGCGCACTACAGCGGATTACAAATGAAAATCCCTCTAGAACTAACAAATTCTTAGTTCCGGAGGGATTTCTGTTATTAGCCCACAAGCTATTCGCGGGCCATTTTTGTCTAGATGTCTCGTTCACTGAGCGATTGGCACATGTAGTCAAACGGCTCGTCTGTTAGATTTCCCGCTGGAATACCTGCGGCAGCGACCTTCTCACGAACAATCTCTTTCATGATCTGAATGCCCATGACCGTTGGCCCCACTGGAACTTCAAGGGAATTGTAGGTTTCCCGTAGCCCTTCAAGGACGCGCTCATCAAGAACATCTGAATCTGCTGCGACCAGTGCATAGCTGGCATAGCGCAGGTAATAGTCCAAATCTCGCAGACAAGCGGCATAACGACGCGTTGTGTAGGAGTTTCCACCGGGACGAATTAGTTCTGGAACTTCTTCATACAGGCGCAATGCAGACTGCTTAACAATGGCAGCGGCGTTCCCATTGATCACGCCTGCGGCTTGGAGACGAACCATTCCAGTACGGAAGTAGGACTTCAAATCATCCATCGCATTGCGATCGAGATAGCGTCCGGTAGTATCGTAATTTTTAATTAGGCTAGTGACTGCGTCCCGCATTGCGATTTTTTCCTTAAAGCAAATGTTGACAAATGATAGGGATAGAACCAGGTTCCCGCAGCAAACTCGTTGCTTCCCCAACTGATAGTTAAAGACTTGAAGTTAAAGGCTTGAAGTTGAAGACTTTAAGTTAAAGAATTTAAAAGCCACTCTACCACGCAGGTTTTCACCAAAACCCTCAAGTCACTGATAAGCGAGAAAGTGGTTGTCAAACTTTACAATTCTCCGATAATTAATCGAATTTTGTTGAAAGTATAAATGTGTATCACATGATACAAAACTGCATTCTAGAGGCCAATATGCTCATCTACAGTATGTGCCGTAATTTTATAGGTTGAGATATGCAGGAAAGGTAATGCTTTAAGCTTCATCCGGTTGGGGTTTGCCAAAGCTTGATGGACCATCTATATGGATCTGTCAGACTTCATCTGAAATTCATCCTTAAAATTTGCTTGACTTGATCTTTAGAGGAATGACGACGTTATGACTGGAAATGCACTGCGCACTGATGCCATCAATCAGATCACGAACCGGGAAAAACAACCTCCTAAGCTACCTAGCCGCCTCGAAGAGCTATGGTCTGTGGATGTATTTACCCTCAGTAAAATGCAGGCTTGTCTTCCGAAAGATGTTTTCAAGTCTCTGAAGAAAACGATTAAGGAAGGCACGAAGTTAGATATCTCAGTGTCCGGTGTTGTGGCAGCAGCCATGAAGGATTGGGCGATTTCTAAGGGTGCACTTTACTACGCCCATGTTTTCTATCCCATGACCAACATCACGGCTGAAAAGCATGATGGCTTTATTTCTCCTCAGAGTGATGGATCGGTCATTACTGAATTCACAGGTAAGTTGCTGGTTCAAGGTGAACCCGATGGGTCTTCATTCCCAAATGGTGGCATTAGAAATACGTTTGAAGCTCGCGGCTACACGGCTTGGGACGTGACCAGTCCGGCCTATGTGATGGAAACAGACAATGGCGTGACGCTTTGTATTCCTACTGTATTTGTGTCTTGGACTGGCGAAGCGCTGGATAAAAAGACTCCACTACTTCGATCGAATGCGGCTATGAGCAAGGCTGCAATGCGGCTCTTGAAGTTGCTGGGCAATAGTGACGTTGCGCCGTTGAATTCCAGTTGTGGTGCAGAGCAAGAATATTTCTTGGTAGATTCGCACTTTGCCCATGCGCGGCCTGATTTATTGATGACGGGTCGGACGTTGTTTGGTCTATCGTCAGCGAAGGGACAACAGTTTGAAGATCACTACTTTGGTGCAATTCCAGAGCGGGTTCAGGTCTTTATGCAGGATGTCGAGGAGCGCCTCTATCGTCTCGGAATCCCGGCTAAAACTCGTCACAACGAAGTGGCTCCGGGTCAGTTTGAGATTGCTCCGGTGTATGAAGCGGCTAACGTAGCGAGCGATCACCAGCAAATGATTATGACGTTGCTGCGTATGGTCGCTAAGAAGCATGGCTTTATTTGCTTACTCCATGAGAAGCCCTTCGCAGGCATTAATGGATCCGGTAAGCACGTCAACTGGTCGATCGGAAACTCTACTCAGGGCAACTTGTTGGATCCGGGTAATAGTCCCCACGAAAATATTCAGTTCTTGATGTTCTGTGGTGCAGTGATTCGCGGGGTGCATAAATTTGGGCCGTTGATGCGGGCTGTTATTGCAACGGCAAGTAATGATCATCGTCTGGGTGCCAATGAAGCACCTCCAGCCATTATCTCGATGTACTTGGGATCTCAAATTGAAGCGGTGTTCAACCAAATCAAGGCTGGAAACCTGACGGGCGTGCCTGATGGCGGCTTGATGAAGCTGGGGGTGGAGACATTGCCTGACTTTGACAAGGACGCCGGCGATCGTAACCGGACCTCTCCGTTTGCGTTTACTGGAAATCGTTTTGAATTCCGAGCAGTCGGTTCGAGCCAGTCGGTTTCGGGTCCATTGGTTGCGCTGAATACAATTTTGGCGGATTCTTTGAACTGGATATCCGATGAATTGACAGCAGAAATGACCAAAGGCACCGATCTGGAAAAATCCTGTATTGCGGTTCTGAAAACCATTATGGACCAGCATAGCGCGGTCATCTTTGGTGGAAATGGCTATTCGGAAGAATGGCACAAAGAAGCGGTTGAGTCTCGCGGGTTGCTCAACTTGCCTACGACAGCCGATGCCCTTCCATACTTAAAGGACAAGACGGTCGTCGAGTTGTTTGAGAAAAATGGCGTGTTGTCTCCAGCCGAACTCGAAAGCCGTTTTGAGGTGTATTCAGAACAGTACATCAAGGTGATCGAGATGGAAGCAAATCTCGTCATCAGTATGGCGAAGACCTCGATTTATCCTGCTGCTATTCGATATTTGGCTGAGTTGTCGAATTCGATCGCGGCGGCTAAATCTATCGGGCTGAGCTTGGATAAAGACACCGCTGAGAATGTCGCATCTTGGACCAAGAAGATGACCGACAAAATCGGTGAACTTGAGTCGGCGGCGGCGAAAGATGACTTTGATAGCACCGAGACTCACATGCAGCATTCGGCGAAGGTCATTCGTCCCTTGATGTATGCCGTCCGTGAATGTGGTGACAGTCTTGAATATGAAGTGGCAGACGACCTGTGGCCGTTGCCTAAATATCAAGAAATGCTGTTCATTAAATAAAATGACGGCTATCTAAGTGAAGTAAAAATAAGTGAAGTAAAGCAAAAGCGATCGTAGAATTCTACGATCGCTTTTGCTTTTAATGATTCAGCTATGACTTACGAACGACAAACGTCCTGAACCCAATTCGCCAATTTTAAGACACGGTCTAAAATTGTTTCTCAGAATTTCAGAATTCAGTGTGCTGAATCGATCGATTAAAGGATGGTCAACGCGGTGTTTTGAGTCCATTTCAGCGTTGCTAAAAGGTCATTTCCGTATTTCACAACCGTATCCGATCCAACGATGCTAACCGTGACTTGGGATTTCGTCAGGCCGGCATTAAGGACGAGCGTATCATCTGCACCGAAGCCATAGATCGTCGCAGAGCCTTTGCCAGTCGTGAGTTTAACGGTATCTTTGCCGCCGTTTAGGTACAGGACATCCTTACCAGAGCCGGAGTTAAACACATCATTACCGCTACCGCCGTAAATCAGGTCATTGCCTTTGCCACTGTTGAATTGATCGTTGCCGCCGTTGCCGTAGATAGTATTGTTGCCATCGCCTGCATTAAAGAACTCATCCCAACTGCTACCGTATAACTTATCGTTACCGGAACCCGTTGTGAATTTGTCGTTGCCACCATTGCCATAGGCGATATTATTGCCATTGCCGAGAGGAAGAAGGTATCGTTGCCACTGCCGCCGTAGGCGATATCATTACCTGCTCCAGCAATGAAAACATCGTTACCTGTGGTCCCGTTGATTTGGATTTTGGGTTGGTTTAAACCTGCAAGTCCGACGCGAGGATCTACGTTGAGCGGTTGGTCGATCGTAAGGACGACTATTTCGTTGTTGTCGATCGCACCCGGACGACCGATAGAGAATGGATAGTTATTGTCGTTAGCAACCAAGATTGTATTTTGGTCAATTACGAGAACATCTTCGATCGTCACAAAGGGCATTTTATAGCTCGTGCTGCCATCTTTGTTCAAATCGTTTGGGTCTTTAATATTGAGTAAATCAGCTACTTAAGTTTTTGCAAAAAAGCCATTGCTATCTTTTGTCGAGAGATCGATTTTGTAGATCTTTTTGAATTTTGCTGCATCCGCCTGACCACCATCGCGTTCAATCACCAAGTATTCATTGACATTGATTACGGTCATGTCACCGATCGCGTTCGCACTGTTTTCCAATTTGTAGAAACCTTTCACGCCATCGTACGATCGGGTTGCGAGATCATACGAGTAAATGCGCAGTGCATCATTCGCATCACCTGTGACTACGCCTTCAAGTAAGGTATAGATTTTGGTTTTTTCAGGATTGATCGCTTGCCCTTCAAACCCCTTGGAGCCGCCGAGATTTGAGACAATGGTGTCGCCTGTGCGCAGGAGGGGAT
Source organism: Synechococcales cyanobacterium (assembly GCA_043739065.1). Lineage (GTDB taxonomy): Bacteria > Cyanobacteriota > Cyanobacteriia > Leptolyngbyales > Leptolyngbyaceae > JAAFJU01. The sequence continues at coordinate 5,565 of JAYUEU010000377.1, forward strand.
TGGTGACAGCAGTTCCGGCTTTGAGTACATCAGGGTTGTCGGGCGATCGGACCACTGACGAAGCCACTTGATCGCGCACTTTGTTGGCAGTACCAGGGAAGTCATCGAAGAATCCGTCTACACCGAGTTTGATGTATTGCAAAACCTCCGCTTCGGGATTGCCTTTGTAATCTGCCGCGAGATAGCGAGCTTCGTTGCGGAGAGTATAGAGATGAACCTTCAAACCCGCTGCGTGAGCGTCATTCACTAAACTCGTGGGCACTAGTGTTGTTTTGTCAGCATCATTAATCACACCATCGCCATTCAAATCGTCAGGTTTGCCATCGCAATTTAAATCATTTGTTTTAACAGAAACGATCATCCGTTTCCACGGACCAATTCCGTCGGCGTAGGTGGCGATTTCTTTTAAGCCTTCAGCAGTACGAAGATCTCCGTAGGTGCGTTTGTCGCCGCTTTTAACAAAATCGTAGGGGCTGATTTCGATGAGTGATCCATCATCGCGAACATCAGCGGCATCAAGCAATTGAATCAAAGGGATGTTGATTCCCGCTTTTGGCAGGATGGTATTGTGCAATGCTTTGAGATTACCGACTTCAAAGCATTGAATGAAAATACGATCGGGATCAGTGAATTTATTTTTCACCAGGTTGTCTACTAATAGCTGACTAGTGTTGTAGCCTTTTTCCGCGAAGTAGGTGGGGTGTTTTGTTTCGGGATAGATTCCGATTTTCTTTCCGGTTTCCTTTTCGGTTTGTTTAACCAGTGCAATGATTTCATCTAGCGTTGGAACTTCAAATTTTCCATTATAGCTTTGGTCACGGAAACCCAAGCGTTCAACCGCACGTAATGTCTTGAGTTCAGCTAAGGTAAAGTCTTCGGCAAACCAACCTGTTACCGCAGATCCATCCAGCATTTTGGTGGTCTTACGATTTGCAAATTCAGCACGGGTCGAAACGTCAGTGGTGCCTGTGATGTCGGGTTCATGACGGGCAATCAAGATACCATCTTTTGTCACGACCAAATCTGGTTCAATGAAATCAGCGCCCCGATCGATCGCTAACTTATAAGATACCAAGGTATGTTCTGGACGTTCGCCGGCTGCACCTCGGTGGCCAATAACGATCGGTGGTTTGCCATCTAGAGTATTGAATTTCGGTACATTTGGTGTG